>NZ_JADYWM010000060.1:0-681 GCF_015864815.1 Pseudoalteromonas sp. NZS100 | reverse complement strand
TGTTTTTTCCACTAAAATGCAAACATGCTTTAGTAAAGAAACAAAACTTCCAACTGATCAGAGCAACATATGATTTTTTGATGAAAAACAATGTGTCTATTGGGGAAGGAGAGTATGCTGATGAAATTTTCTCATAACCATAAATGAGATTTTGGATGTTAGCATTTCGTTTCTAAATGACCATTTAGAGGAAACACTGGGTCAACCAAAAATAGAAGAAATCCACTCAAAGTGTATCAATCTCGCACAGGTAAGTGTTTCATCCTAATTCCGAACCATAGATATGTCATGACTTGACTTTGCAAATTATTTCCTATCAAATCAAAGATTACATGCGTGATCATGGATCAATAGGACTTATTTTGGGAATGGTTTTTAGGTGGGGAATTTGGCTTTGAGTGTTTTTGCCTTTTCCTCTTCTGTTTTTGTTTAGTGCATGGCGAGAAAGTCGCTAGCGCACAAGATTTTGTCAGCAATCAAAGGGAGAGGATCACTTTAGGTCGTGGTTTCCTTTTTCTTGTTTACTTGGTGACAATTCTGTGTTGTTCAGATATTGTCTGGTCCAAAGACCTTTTTTGCATATTTCTTCTGTTTTCTTCCGATCTTTGATCGGGAATTTTGTTTCTTTTTTGCTTTCTCCCAATCTTTGGTTGGGTTGGGAATTTTCTTCTTTTGCTTTCT
>NZ_JADYWM010000059.1:0-689 GCF_015864815.1 Pseudoalteromonas sp. NZS100 | reverse complement strand
CTGTATGTATCAACGAAGGTTTGTTGGTAGATACGCCCAACGCCTTTGAGATTACCGACGTAAAATGTATCTTGAGAGCCTAGATAACCTGGGTGAGCCGTTTCAATTTCACCACACGCTTCGTCATCATGTTTTTTCTTTTCAAGCGCAGCTACTTGGGCGTCGGTGAGAATAATACCTTCGTTAGCCATTTTACTTTCTAGCGCCTTGAGACGCTTTTTGAAGTTCTCTAGGTCATGACGTAGCCATATTGAACGAACACCGCTGCCAGAAACGAATACGCCTTGTTTTCTGAGTTCATTACTCGTTCTGTGTTGGCCATGAGCTGGATAATCGACAGCGTATTTAATGACGGCTTGTTCAGTTGCTTCATCAACTCTATTTTTTAAGTTTGGCGCTCTACGACTTTTATCAATTAACGTATCAAGTCCACCGTCTTCGACGAGTTCTTGATATCGATAAAATGTATCACGGGATACGCCCATCACTTTGCAGGCTCTTGATACGTTGCCAAGTTCTTCTGCAAGATTAAGTAAACCCGCTTTGTGTTTAATAATTGGATTGTTAGTATGTAGCATGAGAGTTACCTCTTATATGTTTTGATTTAAAGATTCGACACCTTTTATCAAAACGGGTAACTCTCACTTTTTCAAGTTGATGTGTCAGATCTTGTCTGAACTAATACAACT
>NZ_JADYWM010000058.1:0-781 GCF_015864815.1 Pseudoalteromonas sp. NZS100 | reverse complement strand
GACTGGTTCACTGGTTAATAGGTGCCAGCTTAAGCCGTTCTTAGCGTTTCCTCGCTCTGTACAGCCGACATAGTAAACTGGGAGGGAGCGTCCTTTCTTATTGTAAGGCGCTTTGAGTGTCACTGGCGCATAGGTGATATCCAGTGTTGCGCTTCGGGCTTTTCTTCCTCCTTTTTGTGCAATGTGGATGTGTTTGGTGCCTGCACTCATCAGCTCGCTTGCAAACGCATAGAGCTTATCCTCACCTTCTTCAATATGACGACTTTGCATCGAGCGTACGACGAATCGTTGCTGCTCGGTCAGTTTATACTGCAAGTATTCGTAGATGTCCGCTTCGCGGTCACACACCGATATCACGTTCGCCATTTGTCCTTGCAGCCGCTCTGCCATCGCTCGTGACGCTGACTCCCACTTGTAACTTTCTTTTTCTTCGTAAGAAGTCGTCGCGTGTTTTTCTCTTTTTCCAATCGTGTTGATATCACGACTCCAGCGAGACTGTTCAATTAATCCCACAACTTGCTTTGTGTCTGGCGCAAACAGTAATACGCTATGAGCTAACAAGCCTCGTTGTTTTGCTCCTCGTCCGACATGACCCAAATCATCTCGAATGGAGGAATGTTTATAAACTAGTGTGGTCGTGTCTTCTAATGCGAGCAATAAGTTATGACTTTTTGCTTGTTCAACCGTGGCTTTAAAGCCTGACTCTGCTATAGCCGTTGCGTCAATATTCTCGTTGCGAATAAAGCGGTAGGCACCTTCCATATCGGCGGGGGATTGAGTG
>NZ_JADYWM010000007.1:0-262470 GCF_015864815.1 Pseudoalteromonas sp. NZS100 | reverse complement strand
AAAGTTTTCTGGCGAATTCAATTATACCTTATCTTCATGCTGTTTGTTTTTCATACCACAAAGATCAACACGCCCTAGTAAAAAACTTAGAAATTTTAATAAGCTACTACTTATAAACTCGTATATAGGGTCATTTATCGTATTTAATTCACTTTTAAATAGGGGCTTGTTAGTCTTGTAAGCAATTAAGTTTCCACTAAGAGTCTCTATGAAAAAGTTATTAGCCCTTTCAATTTTAGCTGCATGTTCTGCACCTGTATTTGCCGATGTAAATTATTCTTTAGAAATCTCGCAACCACAGCATCATTTAGGTGATGTAAGTGTTGAGTTTCCAAAAACAGCGCAAGCACACCTTGATATAAAACTTCCTGCGTGGCGCACGGGTCGCTACGAAATGTTAAACCTAGCAAATGGTATTCGCTACTTCAAAGCCAAAGATGAAGATGGCAAAGAACTAAAATGGGAAAAAATAGATCACAGTACATGGCGTGTACATCTTAATGAACCTACAGAAGTTAATGTTGACTACCAGGTGTATGCAAATGAGCTTGGTAAACGTGCTCGCCACATTGACGACAGCCATGCATTTATAGATGCGTCAGGCTTTTTTATGTTTAGTGACTCGTTTCGCCAAGAGCCTGTAACCGTTAATTTAGACGTGCCTAAAAAGTGGCGTTCTGTATCGGGTATGGATAATTTAAAAGGCAAAAATTCATTTAAAGCAGCCGATTACGACGTACTTGTTGATTCACCAATCGAAACGGGTATTAACCAACTACACACATTTGAAGTAGAAGGGCGTGAATACGAGTTAGTTATATGGGGCGATGGTAACTACGATGTAGAGCAAATGCTTACCGATCTTAAAAAATTAGTTGCCACGGGTAATGTAATTTGGGATGGCTATCCGTATGAGCGTTATGTATTTATGGTGCATGCAACATCAGGTGCGGGTGGTGCAACAGAGCATTTAAACTCAACAATTATTCAACGACCACGTGACCGATTTGGTAGCCGCGAAGATTACCTAGGTTTTATTAGCACCGCTGCGCATGAGTTTGTTCATACGTGGAATGTTAAAGCATACCGCCCTCAAGGTTTAGTGCCATACGATTACACTAATATGAATTACTCTAAACTGCTTTGGATTGCAGAGGGTTCAACAAGTTACTTTGAAGATCATTTATTAGTGCGCTCAGGCATTCAAACAACGGATGAATTTTTTAAAGTGATGAGTAAAACAATTAACCGTCATTTGCAAACACCGGGCCGTGAAGTGCAAAGCGCAAGCGAAACAAGCTTTGATAAATGGATTAATCAAGGTGGCGATCATGCACGTAACTACAGCACCAATATTTATTCAGAAGGTTCGTTACTTTCACTTGCTTTAGATATCGACTTACTAGAAAAAAGCCAAGGTAAAATAAGCTACCGAGACGTACACAAAGCACTTTATAACAATCATAAAATGCCCGCTGGATTTACAGATACAGATGTACTTAATATCTTAAAAGATTTAACAGGACGTGATTATTCAAGCTGGTGGCAAGAAAATGTAGAGTCGCCTGCAAGTATTAACTTTGACGATTTACTTACTAAAGTAGGTTTAAAGTTTGAGCGTCCTGAAAAAGCAAAAGCACTTGCAAGTATTGATGCTACCGCCAAAAATACGGGTGAATTACTGACGTTAAGTTATGTACGCCGTGGTGGCAGTGCGTGGAAAGCGGGTTTAACTACCGATGATAAAATTGTCGCTATAAACAAACATCACGTAGGTAAAGATTTAAAAACCAGCCTAGAAACGTTTAAGGCAGGCGACAAAGTAACCGTTGACTATCTTCGTCGCGATGCACTTGAAAGCTTAACATTAGTATTATCAGAAGATTTCGATAAGCCTAAAAAAGTAGTTGCTGATAAAGAGGCAACGCCACAGCAAAAAGCGCTTTTCAAAGCATGGATTGGTGTGGAACATCCAAATGATGTGACAAAAAAATAAATTCAGTTTTTATAGAGTTTAAATAAAGTTAACAATTATTAAAAAAGAGCTTCGGCTCTTTTTTTGTTTTGTATAATGGCGTATATAATGTACATGGAAATTTAATATTAAAATTAAATTTAATTATTATTTGGTGTTTTTTATTACTAAATAAAATTACTTATGGATATAGCCTCAAAATGAAATTAGACGACGTTGCTTCAGACTTAACCAACCAATTTGTAATTAACGACTATTTGCATCAGTTATTTGATGCGGTAAATGTAATTTCTGTTCAAGGTTATGACAATGAACGTCGTGTTATTTATTGGAATGAAGGCAGTGAGCGACTTTACGGGTACACAAAAGAAGAAGCCATAGGGCAAAAAATAGAAGACCTTATAATTCCAGAATCAATGTGTGAATTTGTAATTGACGCACACAGTGATTGGGTAGAAAAAGACATAGAAATTCCAGCATCCGAAATTACCCTAAAAGGTAAAGATGGCGAAAGTGTATCTGTTTTTTCTAGCCATGTTATGTTTACAAATCAATATAATACAAAACAAATGTACTGCATTGATATTGACTTATCTGAGGTTAAAAAGGCACAAGCAGATGCATCATTTAATGAGGATATGCTAAAAACTATTTTTGAGGCAATTCCTGACTTATTTTTCTTGATGGAAAATGATGGAACTATTATTGAGTATCATGCCAGTAATGAGACCGATCTCTACACCAAGCCAAAGCAATTTATTGGTAAAAAAATGGGTGATGTACTCCCGCGCGATCTAGCCGAAAAATTTGAAACCTATATCAGCCTTGTATTAGAAAAAGAGCAGATGATGAGCTTTAAATACGAGCTAGCTTTGCCCCATGGGCTCGTTTTTTTTGAAGCAAGAATAAATAAAATAACAGAACATAACCAGTTAATGGTTATTATTCGAGATATTACAGAACAGCATAAATCAGATGAACTAATTAGACATCAAGCGTATTACGATAGTCTAACTTTACTTCCAAATCGTTTTTTAGCACTTGATCGTTTGTCGCAATTACTTATTGAAGCACAAAGAAATAACGAAAAAGCAGCGGTACTGTTTTTGGATTTAGATGACTTTAAAAAAATAAATGATTCATTAGGCCATGAAACAGGAGACAAACTTTTAATTGAATCAGCGCAAAGGCTGCAAGAGGCATTGCGTAAAGACGACACGGTAGGGCGCCTAGGTGGAGATGAGTTTATCGTATTACTGCGAGGTATAACTGATCACCATGCAGCGCTAAAAATTACTGAAAAACTGGTCAATAACTTTAGAGCCCCTTTTAAAATAGAGGGCCGGGAACACATACTAACAGCGAGTATTGGTGTAGCCATATACCCAGAAAATGGTACAACCGTTGCTGATTTATTACGAAATGCTGACACTGCAATGTATCAAGCAAAATCATATGGTCGTAATACTTATTCATTTTTTACTAAAAAGATGAATGTAATTATTCAGCGCCGACTCGTAATAGAAGAGCAGATGCGTGGCGCCCTTGAACGTAATGAATTCGAGTTATTCTACCAGCCCCAATTTGACGCCAAAAATAAACACATCATTGGTGCAGAAGCGTTATTACGCTGGCATAACCCTGTGCTAGGTAATGTAACACCCGATGAGTTTATACCTATTGCCGAAAATACAGGATTAATTGTACCCATTGGCAAGTTTGTAATTAGCCAAGCATTAGATTTTTTAAACACATGGCAAAGTACTTGTAAACGCACACAGCAATACACCATGGCTGTTAACTTATCTCCTCGCCAATTTAGGGACGTAGGGCTGCTCAGTTTTATTCAAAACTCATTGAGTGAAGCAAACGTAAATCCCGAAAATTTAGAGCTTGAAATAACTGAGGGAGTGCTGATGAGTTGCCACACTAATGTTGTTGATATACTGACTGAAATAACAGCATTAGGCATTAACTTATCAATGGATGACTTTGGTACAGGTTATTCATCGTTAAGTTATTTGAGAGAATACCCTTTTAATGTACTCAAAATAGATAGAAGTTTTATTGACGGTATTGTACTAAACAATGAAGATTGTAATCTCGTAAAGGCAATTATTGCCATGTCGCACAGTTTAGGGCTGACAGTGGTAGCCGAAGGCGTAGAAACAAAAGAGCAGCTTACTTTATTGAACAAATTAGACTGTGATTTTATGCAAGGTTTTTACTTTAGCAAACCAATACCAGCAAAACAGTTTCTTGATTTTTCGATGAATTTTGATAAAAAGTAAGATTTAACACTCGATTGTAACAATTCATTGCACGGCTATTGACCTCATTAGCTACTGACGAGTAACCTGTTATAGAAACAAATAAAAAGGATTCTATAATGCGTTTAAAACCTCTTGTAGCTACATTAGTAGCCACATTTTCTTTATCACTTTCAAGTAGTGCCATAGCCGACGAAGGCATGTGGCAACCACACCAACTTCCAGAGTTAGAATCAATTTTAAAAGCCAAAGGGCTTGAAATTGATGTTGAATCTATTTCTAAATTAACCGAATTCCCAATGAATGCGGTAATTAGCCTAGGTGGCTGTACAGCATCGTTTGTATCGCCTAAGGGTTTAGTTGTGTCAAACCATCACTGTGTTTATGGCTCGGTGCAATACAATTCAACACCTGAAAACAACATTTTAGAAAATGGCTTTTTAGCTAAAAGTCCTGCTGAGGATTTACCAGCAACGCCGGGTTCACGCGTATACGTCACAGAAACAGTTACTAATGTGACTGACAAAGTTAGTAAAGGTATTGAAGAACTAAGCGGTAAAGCACGCTACGACGCAATAGTAAAAAACGAAAAAGCGCTAGTAGCCCAGTGTGAAGCCGACGAAAGCTATCGTTGTAACGTGTATTCGTTTCATGGTGGCTTAGAGTTTTACCTAATTAAGTCACTTGAAATTAAAGACGTACGTTTATCTTATGCACCGGCTATGGGCGTAGGTAACTACGGTGGCGATATAGATAACTGGATGTGGCCGCGCCATACTGGCGACTTTGGTTTTTACCGTGCTTATGTAGGCAAAGATGGTAAACCAGCAGAATACAGCGAAGACAACGTACCTTACGTACCAGACTCTTACCTAAAGGTAAGTGCCAAAGGCGTGCAAGAAGGCGACTTTGTAATGGTTACAGGCTACCCAGGGCGTACTAACCGATACCGCATTGCAACAGAGGTAGATAATGTATTTAACGACAGCTACCCTAAAGCCCGCGTTCATAACTCAAAATACGTGTCGCTTATTGAAGAAAACTCAGAAGACGGCAGTAAAGCGCGTATTGCTTACGAAAGCACCATTGCAGGTTATAACAACTATATTAAAAACTATGGTTCGATGATCGAAAGCTTCAAAAAAGGCACTATGCTTGAGCGCAAAAAACAGTTTGAGCAAGACCTAACACAATGGATCAATAGCGATGGTGAGCGTAAAGAGCAATACGGAAGCGTATTAGGTGAGCTATCTGAGCTAATTGCACAATCACAAGAGCACAGTGAACGCGACCGAATGTTAGGTTATGTACATCGCTCACAGATGATCAGTACAGCACGACGTTTATACCGCCTAGCTTACGAAAAACAAAAGCCAAATAGCGAACGTGAATCTGGTTATCAAGAACGTGACTTACCTCGCATTAAAGCAGGGCTTGAGCGCATGACGCGCCGTTATGATAGCAAAGTAGATAAAGCTATTTTACTGCACTTTTTAGAGCTGTATGCAGCACTTCCAAAAGAAGAGCGTTTTAGCGACGTTGATAACGTATTTAAAGTACAAAATGGGTTTGATAAAGCAACCCAAAGCGCGTTACTTGATAGCATGTATGAACAGTCAAGACTCGATAATGCCACTGTTCGCAATTCATTATTTGAACAATCGTTTAGCCAGCTAAATCAAAGCCAAGACCCATTTGTGCAGTACGCTAAAGCAATATTTAAAGTAATGAAAGCAGAGGAAGATAAATCAAAAGCACTTGCAGGTAAATTACAAGCAGCTCGCCCAGAGCTAATGAGCGCAATCATTGCGTTTAACAAAGCTAAAAACAAACCTGTATACGCCGATGCCAACAGCACACTACGAGTAACCTATGGCACCGTAGGCGGCTACTCACCTCAAGATGGCTTGGTAGCAACACCGTTTACATCGCTTGAAGGATTACTCGCTAAAAACACCGATGTTGAACCATTTAATGCACCCAAAAAGTTACAAGAGCAAATTAAAGCCAAGCTTTACGGTGATTACACGGGCGGCATGAATACAGTACCCGTTAACTTTTTATCAAATGTAGACACTACCGGTGGTAACTCAGGTTCGCCAACACTTAACGGTAAAGCAGAGCTTGTAGGCTTACTGTTCGACGGTGTTTACGAAAGTATTATTGGTGACTGGGATTACAACCCTGAGCTTAATCGCTCAATCCATGTTGATTCACGCTACATGCTGTGGGTAATGGATAAAGTAGATAATGCACAAAACTTGTTAGACGAAATGACAATCGTAAAATAAGTAATTAGTGGGATAAGAGAAGGGCGCTTACCGTAAAGGAAGCGCCTTTTTTATTGATGTTTGGGTGGTTTATTTATGACTGGTAAGTGCCATGATCGGATATTGGTAATGCCCGCATTTGCGGATGGTTTGGAGCACAGCGGAAAACCAGTCCGACAAAATGCGCTTGTTAAATTTCATCTTCTCTTGTGCTCGGTTCTAGAGGCAATGTCCGGAATCGAATCTGCAGGGCTGATAACCGTTTGTACCTTTGCTCGCTCCTTTAACCGCTTCTGCGCTACAAAAGCGAAAGATTTACCTGTTCGTTCAGCTTCTTTTTGTATTTCGTATATTTCTTCACCAGAAATAGGGTTGTCACTTGCATCAATCATTGTTGAAAAATGATAAGTAGCCTCGTCTTCATTATCTGAACGACTAGTATGCTCAAGTATATCTTCTAGCTCGACACTTACAGCATCCTGCATACCTGAACCAATTGCCCCGAAATTCTGTTCGAACCAATCACCTTGCTCCATAATATTTTTCAATATAAAAAGGTCGTGATCAGTGAATGGAACATGAAAATCATTGAAGTTGATGAATTGTCTACCATCAATTCTCATTTGAAAGTGGTAATGAGGATAATCAATGGATGTTCCTTGATGACCTTGAAAGTCATTTTTGGAGCAGTCAAACGTCCATTCAACATTTTTCCATTTAACGGTATAGGATAAAACTTTTCTATCTGACTTCTCGTCTTCAAGGTCATTGATATTCGAAAGAAAACGATCTTGGTTCGCACACCATCGAATATACGCAGCTATATTTCCATAGCCGTATTTTTCGTAAATTTTTGGAAAGTCTTTTTTCTTAAATTTACATTGCCGTAATAGCCAGTGTAAGCAAGGGTTGCTTTTGCTAATGGTCTTAAAAGGTTTGTTACAGAGATAGCAAATATCTTTTTCATAGCCGGCTCTGAACGCCTCAGCTTGCCTTTGATGTTCCTCATCATTCAGGCGATTCATCTCCTCAATTTCTTCGGGAGACATCCCTTCAAAAATCCGTCTATATTTCTCAGTATCGTGCTGCACCTGATTTCCCTTTGAAATTTAACATTTTAGTATTTATGCGACACGCTGTTTGTGTTGCATAATCGCTTGTTGGACTGAGCCGCTACCTGCTCGGTGTGTCAGAGTTGGTGTTGTTTATGCTATGGGAATTTGCTTTTTGGAGGCTCTCACTTTCCTAGCTGATTTAGTCAGCTTAGCTAGTGCTATGTAAGCTTTCCCTGCATTGCTCAGCGCTTATTATGTATTCATTACACCTAAATTTGCCTTAATAAGCAATTATATTTTTTACACGTACAGAGGCCGCTAGCCTGAGCAGTTAAGCAGGTTAACTAATTGATTTTAAGCAGCTAACTAGCTGCTAACTCGTTCGCTCTACTTTGGTCGTTGTTTCATATAACTTGAATACGCCAATTAGTCGCAAGATACCTGCCTTACAATGCTGGCAAGGCCAATGCGGTATCAGTGTTACGTTTTCTGTCTTTAGCTTCTCCACTTTACCTATGTGTGATTCTTGTGACCTTATTAATGCTAACTTTCGCTTGCGACATGCATTAGCTAAAAAACCATAGTGACGAATGCGCATAAACCCTTTCGGCAATACATGTTGTAAGTAACGCCGTAAAAATTCATCACAGCTCAGTGTCATTGCTTTATCGCGGTTCTTATCTGCATAATCTCGGTATTTAAAACTCACAGTCTGTTTATTTGCTCTCACTAAACGTGATTCTGACATTACGCCTTTTCGGGTATAGCGAGCAAGGTAGCTAACTAAATTTTCACTGTACGTTAAACAGGCTTTGCTATAAACACACCATTTGGTTGGTGTGCTTACTTTCGCGAATGAACTATCGCATTCATTGAGCGCTGCGAGCATTTTCCCTCTAAACACTGTTGATAATGCTTTAACGGGGTATAAATAGCCTTTTTCTATTTCATGCCAGTGCGTTTTATCAAGCGCGCCTGCGGGTATCAATCAATGCAGGTGAATATGCTGACTTAAGTTTTGCCCCCATGTATGCAGTACGCTTGTCATACCTAACTGGCCATGCCTCTTTCGTTTCGCAAATTTGTTCAGCGTTTGCCATGCGGCTTTAAATAAACACTGGTACAGCGCGTTTGGGTTATAGTGCGCAATGATATTCAACTCATGGGGGAGCGTAAAAACAAGGTGGAAATACCGACACGGTAATAAATCCTCTTGCTGCCTTTGCACCCACTTAGCCGTAGCCATGCCTTGGCAACGCGGACAATGACGGTCTCGACAGCTACATCCAATCTTTTGTGACTCACCACAGTTATCACATTGCCATGCTTGGTAACCGAGCTGACCTGTTCTGCATGATTGAAGGTGCTGACAGACACGCAGTTGTTGATAGCTCATCGTATGATGCTGGCGATAATTCTCAAGATTCGAGTTTAAAATATCAGCGAGGTGTAAAGCGCTCATTGTTTACTCCAGCTCGCAAGCAAATCAATGCCGCCATGACCTAACTCTGGTAACCAATGTAAGTAACTTTGTGTGGTTTTAATATCACTGTGACCAAGCTAATGTTGCAGTTGATGAAGTGGCATACCTGATTCAAGTTGGTGTGTTGCATAAGCATGGCGTAAAGCATGTGGGTTACAGTGCTTTAAGCCACACGCTTGTGCATGTTTTCTCAATGCCTTTCTGAAGCTTGAGGGTGACATGGGTTTATCCATTAACCATCGTGAATAAAACATCCAGCCTGTTGGGTGATACATTTTCCAATAGCGACGTAATTGATTTAGCACGCTATCTGATACAACAACATAGCGTGACTTATCTCCTTTACCATGTTCAATTAAAATGGTTTTACGCTGTCCATCGATGTCTTGCACTTTAATGCGTAGCAGTTCGCCAATACGCAAACCACATCCATAAGACACCACTATCAATGTTTTTAAGCGCATATCGGTGCAACTTTCTATAAGCCGTCGCATGTCATCGCGCGATAAATACGTGGGTGCGCGAAGTTTTACTTTTGGCAGTACAATATCTAAGTTAAGTGGCCGATGTAAAATATTCTTAAACAAGAACCAAATACTGTTTATCTGTATTTTTTGGCTTGCTCTAGAAAGTTTACGAATCGCAGGATCGTTAAAAAAGGCGTTAAGTTCCTCATCAGTAATCGAATCGAGCGGTTTATTAAAATAATGACTGAGTTTTAGTAAATGTTCACAGTAGCTTTTACATGTACTTTGTTAATAACCACGGTAGGCTATTTCAGTTTTGACTTGTTCAATGAGTGTATTCATGACTTACCTCCAAGTTATGGGATAACCCCAAGGTAAGTGTGGCTCAAATGGTCAGAATAGGATCTCCGCGTAGCGGCTTAGTTCAACAAATCAATTAGCGACGATATTTAGCCAACCTCAATGACCGGTTATCGCTCTTATCTGCCTTTAACTTAAATCAAGCAGCCTCAACACTACCTCAACATCCTTTAATATATTTCATGTGCATTTTATAACCAAGAAGTGCTAGCTTAGTGGTAAATTAATTGAAGGAAATAATTATGAAATTAGAGTCATTAGCACTGCACCACGGTTACGAATCTGAGGCTACGACCAAATCGGCAGCCGTGCCTATTTATCACACTTCTTCTTATACATTTGATAATACGCAGCATGGTGCTGATTTATTCGATTTAAAAGTACCTGGGAATATTTATACCCGCATAATGAACCCAACCAATGCCGTACTTGAACAACGTATTGCAGCGATGGAAGGGGGCATTGGTGGGCTGGCTGTTGCCTCTGGGATGGCTGCTATTACGTATGCTATTCAATGTTTGTGTGAAGTCGGTACTAATATTGTAAGCACCAGCCAAGTATATGGTGGCACGTATAACTTATTTGCTCATACACTACCTAGGCAAGGTATTGAAGCACGCATGATTAAAGCCGATGACTTTACCGCGTTCGAGAATGCAATTGACGACAACACCCGCGCTGTTTTTTGTGAATCTATTGGTAATCCTGCAGGTAATATTGTTGATATTGAACGTTTAGCACGTATTGCACACAGCAAAGGTGTGCCGCTTATTGTTGATAATACCGTGGCTACGCCGTATTTATGCCGCCCATTTGAGCTGGGCGCCGATATAGTGGTTCACTCACTTACAAAGTATATAAACGGGCACGGTACAGCCATTGGAGGCATGATTGTCGACTCAGGTAAATTTGATTGGAAAGCGAATGCCACGCGCTTTGCAATGATGAACGAGCCCGATCCGTCGTATCACAATGTGGTTTATACCGAAGCTTTTGCTGAAGCTGCATTTATTGGACGTTGTAGAGTAGTGCCACTTAGAAATACTGGCGCAGCGCTTGCGCCTAAAAACGCATCTGACATTTTAATCGGCCTTGAAACCTTAGGTTTAAGAATGGATCGCCACTGCGAAAATGCACAGCAGCTAGCTGAGTATTTAGAAAATCATCCAAAAGTGCTTTGGGTTAATTACGCAGGGCTTAAATCAAGCCCGTATAACGAAATGAGCCAAAAAATTACTAGTGGTAAAGCATCGGGTATTTTAAGCTTTGGTATTGCTGGTGGCCTAGAAGCGGGTACTCGTTTTATTGATGCGCTAAACATGATTTTACGCTTAGTTAATATTGGCGATGCCAAGTCGCTTGCGTGCCATCCTGCGTCAACCACACACCGCCAATTAAATGATGAAGAGCTTGCTAATGCGGGCGTAAGTCGCGATTTAATCCGTTTGTCAGTCGGTATTGAAAACATTGCTGACATAATTGCCGATGTAAGCCAAGCGCTCGATAAGGCATAACGTTAATATAAAGCCTTGAGGTATCGAGGCTTTTAGCTCTATTACGCATTTGTGATATCAACTCGTGGGGTTTCTAAAATCGCTTTTTTTTCATCTTCAGATAATATTATCCAATCAAAAATTTCTTCGTTGGTACGCCCACACCCGGTGCAGTAACCGCTGCGCCTTTCGCATATTCCTAGGCAATCAGTTTTAAATTTAGATGGTTTTTTGTTTTGATTTAATTGGCGCATATTAAAGTCCTAACGGTGGTGCAATTTCAAAGCGAGTAGAAAACCCAATACCTTCTTGATTAGTAGCAAGTGTAATGACTGGGGTTTTAGTATCAAGGACAAAGGTGCTGTAAATTGAACTTGCTGTTTCTTTTTGGCTTTCCAACCAACCTGTTTTGGTTAAGCATTGGCGTAATTGCTTAGCCAGTTTTTGATGAGACTTTATTGTTTGCGTTTGTGTTTTAACAGGTGTTTGGCATTGGTAGCTTGCTTGCTCTGACTTATTTAAAGTAACCGTACAGTTTGCTCCAATTATATGAGTATTAGTACGCCATTGATTAGTAAACTGGTTATTTACTTTATCTGTTTTGATTGAATTAAAACCAGACTCATAACTGCTTATAAGGTTATTTATGGTGCTGCATTCATCGGGTGTTACTGTGGTTTTTACAGACTGATTCGTTGTAGTAGTAGTGGTTGTTGTAGTTGTAGTCTGATTAGTTTTGCTGGTACAGCCCGCTAAAATAAACGCGACAATAGAAGGAATAATATAGTTTTTCATAGTTCACAGTAACCGATTAATTGAGCCAAGCACTATATCACACGTGATTTACTGTAAAAATAAAAAGGCCCATATAAATATGAGCCTCTTTGTTAGTCACAACTAATGCTATTTATGGCGACCTTGCAAGCATTTAACTACGTCTTCTAAGCCTAAGCCTTGGCGTTGTAGTAATACTGTCAGGTGATAAATTAAATCAGCAGATTCGTTTGTTAGCTCATCGTTATCGTGTTTCATAGCGGCAAGGGCAACTTCTACGCCTTCTTCACCTACTTTTTGACAACTACGGCTTAAGTCTTTTGCAAATAATGACGCTGTGTAGCTTTTTTCAGGGTCGTCGTTTTTACGCGCAACAATCACATCTTCTAACTGTGCTAAAAAGCTTAAACTTGGTTTTGCTTCATCACCAAAACAGCTTTGTGTGCCTAAGTGGCACGTTGGGCCTTCTGGGTTGGCAAGTACTAAAATTGAATCGTAGTCACAATCGGTATGTACAGATACTACGTTTAAGTAGTTCTCTGATGACTCGCCTTTAGTCCATAAACGCGATTTTGAACGTGAGTAAAACGTTACCTTATTGGTATCAAGCGTGACAGCGAGTGCTTCGCTGTTCATAAAGCCTTGCATTAAAATAACACCAGAGCGGGCATCTTGAATAATAGCAGGGATCATGTCACTTTTAGCGAAATCGACCTGAGCTTGGTTTTGTTGTGTTACTTGCATAATCTTGCTGCCACTTGGTTATCTGTTAAAAATTGTTTTAGTTCGCCAATGTTAATCACATTTTTATGAAAAACGCTGGCGGCTAATGCACCATCTACTTTGCTTTGTTTAAATACATCAACAAAATCTTGCATACTACCCGCACCGCCAGAGGCGATTAAAGGAATGTCACACAGCTCGCGAATTTTACTTAGTTGCTCGTTGTCGTAACCGTTACGAACGCCATCTTGGTTCATACAGTTTAATACAATTTCGCCTGCGCCTAGGTCTTGTACGCGTTTAACCCATTCTTGTGTTTTATAGCGCGTACGGCTTGATGCGTTAGGATCGCCGGTTAATTGATACACTAAATACTCGCCGGTAATTTCATCAAAAAAGCTATCAATGCCGACTACAACACATTGCTTACCAAACTCATCGTGTAATTCTTTAATAAGTTCAGGACGCGCAATAGCAGGGCTGTTAATGCTTATTTTATCAGCACCGCGCTCAAGTACACGCGCTGCATCAGCCACTGATTTAATACCGCCCGCTACACAAAATGGAATATCGATATTACGTGCAATGCTCTCTACCCAATTCACATCGAGTAGGCGTTTTTCAACGCTTGCGCTGATCTCGTAAAAAACTAGTTCATCGGCACCGGCTTCGCTGTAGGCTTTAGCCATTGTTAAAATATCGCCAACTATTTCATGGCCTTTAAACTTAACGCCTTTAACTACTTGGCCGTCTTTAACGTCTAAACACGGGATTATGCGTTTTGATAACATGCCAGTGCCTCCTCAACGCTAAATGCGCCATCAAGCAATGACTTACCTAAAATAACGCCGCCCACACCAAGCTCTTTAAGCTTTTTAATGTCATCTAGTGAGCTTACGCCACCTGAGGCTTGCACTTTAATTGTGCTGTTGTGGCGAGTTAGGTCTTCGTAAAGCTCAAATGATGGGCCCGTCATGGTGCCGTCTTTACTGATGTCCGTACATAAAAAGTCGATAACACCTAAGCTCACATAAAAATCTACCAGCTCAAGTAAACCAAATTCAGATTCACTTAACCAACCGTGCGTAGCAGGTGCCCAGCCCGTGGCTGTTTTATTTACATCAAGAGCAATTACAAAGTGCTCTGCGCCAAATTGCTCAATCCAGGCTTTTACTTGTTCGCGTTGTTCTACTGCCATTGAACCAATAACAACTTGGTTTGCACCGGCTTTTAGCCAATCACTTACATCTTGCTCTGAGCGAATACCGCCGCCCACTTGGTACGGTACGTTAAGTGCTTTGGTTGCAGCTTGAATATGTTTCCACTGTTTTTTACTTGGATCGCGTGCACCTTCTAAATCAACAAGGTGTAGTTTACCTGCGCCACTGTCGGCGTATTCTTTTAAACGCGCGCCAAGTTCGAAAGGGTAAAACTGTGCTGTGTCGTATTTACCTTGGTACAAGCGCACAATTTGATTTTGTAATACGTCTAATGCTGGAATAATCACAAATAATCTCTTTTTTGTTAGTTAATGGGCAGCTTATAACTGCCAATCAACAAAATTTTGTAATAAACGTGCGCCAACTTTTGCGCTGCGCTCTGGGTGAAATTGCATGCCTGCATAATTGTCTTTAGCAACAATGGCTGAAAAGGTTTGACCATATTCGCCGCTCACTAGTGTGGCGTCGTTTACGGTGTGCGCAAAGCTGTGAACAAAATACACTTGCTCATCAAGCGTTAGCCCTTTAGTTAATGCATGCTCTTTGTTAACGCTTAAGTTATTCCAACCCATATGCGGCGACGTTAAATTGCCTACATCAAGCGCTTTTACTTGTCCTGGTATTTTACCTAGGCACTGTACGTTACCTTCTTCGGTGCTTTCGCACAGTAACTGCATACCTAAACAAATACCCATAAGCGGGCGCTGGTATTCATTTATAGCTTGTTGCCAGCCGTTATCTACTAGGCGTTTCATAGCAACCGACGCGTGACCTACACCTGGCAATATAGCGCGCTCAAAACCTGCTAATTGCTCTGGTGAAGTAATTACTGTTGGCGTTTGGCCTAAGCGTTCAAACGCAAAGCGTACTGAATTTATATTGGCGCAACCGGTATTAATTATGGCAATCATAAACATCCCTTAGAGCTGGCTGTTTGTTGGGTCGTGTCTTGTGCTACGGCCATACGAAGTGCACGTGAAAACGCTTTAAATAAGCCTTCTACTTGGTGATGACAGTTACCGTCGCTTACCGATAAAATAAGGCTAATAGCGGCGTTATCACTTAAGCTTTTGAAAAAGTGCTCAACCATTTGTACGTCTAAGTCGCCTGCTTTTTCGCGGCTAAAGTTAGCGTTTAATACAAATGATGCACGGCCCGATAAATCAATTTGTGCTTCAGCTTTACACTCGTCCATAGGAAGCGCAAAACCATAGCGTGCAATTTGCGATTTAGTGCCTAGGGCTTGTTTAAGTGCTACACCAAGAGCAATACCAATGTCTTCAACCAGGTGGTGCTCATCTATGTGTAAATCGCCTTTGGCTTTAATGTTTAAACCAATGTTTGCGTGGGTGCGAATTTGATCAAGCATGTGATCAAAAAAGCCAAGTCCGGTGTCTATGCTGCCATTTTTAGTTTGATCTAGGTTTATTGCCACATCAATTTGGGTTTCTTTAGTGTTGCGTGTAACACGACCTTCGCGGTTTGCGGTAGTCAATTTTGTCACTATCGCACTCCAATCGCCGTCGTATAAAATACCTTCACAGCATAAGTTTTGAGCAAGGCCAATATCGGTCTGGCGATCGCCAATAACAAAAGAGCGCGCTAAGTCTACTTTGCCAGAGCGCATAAGCTCGGTAAGTAAGCCCGTTTTAGGTTTACGGCAATCACAGTTTTGCTCATCAAAGTGTGGGCAAATTAATACTTCGTCAAAGCTAATGCCTTGGCTTTGCATTATGTCCATCATTTTGTCTTGTGCTATGTCAAAATCAGCAATAGGGAAGCTATCTGTGCCTAAACCATCTTGGTTAGACACCATTACTAAACGGTAACCTGCGGCTTGTAATTGTAATAACGCAGGAATAACACCAGGTAAAAATGCTAGCTTTTCAAGGCTATCTACCTGTTTGTCGGTAATTGGCTCTTCAATAATAGTGCCGTCGCGGTCTATAAATAAATAGGGGTTACTCATGATACTTCGTTTCCTGCTAAAGATGCTGCGGTAGCCGGCGTTTGTAAGCCATCTAACCAAATTTTTACTTGTTCAAGTTCTTGTTCACTGCCAATTGAAATTCGTAGCCAGTCGTCTTCACCGTATAGTGTAAAAGCGCGCATAACCAAACCTTGCTCAAGTGCAATTTTAAAGTAGTTTTTATCGGCTAATTTTAAAGTAACAAAGTTACCTTCACCAGTGAGAATTTTTAATGCAGCAGGGGAGGCGTTTAGCCAATCTACCAACTTAGCTTTTAAGCTATTTAAGATAGTAACTTGGCGGCGCATTGAAGTAATTGCATCGGGTGCAATTGCTTGCGCTGCAATACTTGCTACAACACCTGATACCGGATACGGCGCAATGACTTTACGAATTGGCGCTAGTGTTGCTGCTTGTGCAAGCGTAAAGCCCGTTCTGAGCCCTGCTAGCGCAAAGGCTTTAGAAAGCGTGCGCAGAACCACTACATTACTAAACTCATTAATAAGTTTTGTGGCGCTTTGCTCTGGGCAAAACTCTATATAGGCTTCGTCAACAATAACCAGTGCTTTACCCATAAGTGCTGTTGCAATCGCTTTTACTTTATCAAGTGGTGTTAGGCTGCCCGTTGGATTATTTGGGTTACAAATAAATACCAGTTTTGAGCTGCCAACAGCTGCAACTATTTCGTCAGCACTGCCATTTAATAATAATTCTTGGGTAAGCGCGTTAATACTAACATTGTGTGTATCGGCGGTAACTTTGTACATACCGTAGGTTGGTAAAAATAGCGCAATACTATCTTTAGCTGGCTCACAGTATGTGCGCACTAAAAGCTCAATGCCTTCATCTGCGCCGCGCGTCATTAATACATTTTCGCTTTCAAGTTCTGTATAAGCGGCGTAACGGTCAATAACCAGTTGCGGTTGTGGGTCGGGGTAGCGATTTAAATCCTCAATACTCAGTTCAAGATTTTTAGCATACGGGCTTTCGTTAGCATTTAGCCACGTAGTACCGGTTAGCTTTTCACTTTTTGCAGAGCTGTATGCAGCAAGGGCTGCAATATTCTTAGGTAATAAGCTAGACGCTTGTGCGCTCTCATTGCTCATTTTTAATTGCCTCTAAACGAATTGAAACCGCATTAGCGTGGGCATCAAGGCCTTCTGCATCTGCAAGTGGTAAAATTGCTTTTGAAAGCTGCGTTAAACCACTTTTAGTAATTGTTTGCACTGTGTATGTACGGAAAAAATCAAGCAAGTTTAAACTCGAGTAAGTTGCACTGTAACCATATGTTGGTAACACGTGGTTAGTACCCGATGCGTAATCGCCTGCAGATTCTGGCGTGTAATCGCCTACAAATACTGAGCCTGCGTTTTTAACTTTATCTAGGTAAGGTGTTGCATCGCCTAGTTGTAAAATTAAGTGCTCTGGTCCATATTGCGCCGATACATCAAATGCTTGCTCAACTGAATCAACCAAAATAAGTGAAGAATTAGCGAGCGCTTGCTCGGCTGTTTCTTTGCGGCTCAAATTAGCTAACTGGCGTGTTAGTGCCTGCTGAGTTTGTTCTATAATACTTTCGCTGTTACATAGTAAAATAACTTGCGAGTCTGCGCCGTGCTCTGCTTGTGAGAGTAAATCGGCGGCTATAAATTCTGGGTTTGCACGTTCATCTGCAATAACTAATACTTCAGAAGGACCTGCTGGCATATCAATTGCCATACCTGGGATAGTTTGCGCAACGAGCTGTTTAGCCATTGTTACGAAGCTATTACCTGGGCCAAAAATTTTGTTTACTTTAGGAACCGATTCGGTGCCATAAGCCATTGCTGCAATTGCGCCTGCGCCACCACTTTCTATCAAAGTAGTAATGCCACATAACTTAGCTGCATATAAAATAGCAGGGTTAATAGCTTTATCACCTTGTACCGGCGTAGCAAGTACAACGGTTTTTGCGCCGCTTAACTGCGCTAATACACCTTGCATAATAACCGACGATGGCAGTGGAGCACTGCCACCGGGTACATAAATACCGACTGCTTCGATGGCTTGATATTTCAGTTCACATACAACGCCTGGTTGGGTTGATAATTTAATATCTTTTGGCAACTGCGCTTCGTGAAAACGTTTAACATTTGCATAAGCGGTGTCAATTGCGTATTTAAGCTCTGCACTTAGTGCTTGCTCAGATGCGTTAATTTCATCTAGCGGTACGCGCAAACGTGGGTTAGCTCTATTATCAAACTCTTTGGCCATGCTAAGTAAGGCCTCATCGCCTTGCTCTTTTACATTAGCTAAAATAGTTTTGCATATTGCTTCAACCTTTGCGCTTACAGAAACTGCAGGGCGCATTAGCGCCGCTGCTTGTACTTGTGAAGATTCCTCATTCCAACGAAGCATGGTACTTACTCCATCATTTTTTCAATTGGCATAACTAAAATAGAGTTAGCGCCTAGGGCTTTTAACTGCTCCATTGTTTCCCAAAATAATGTTTCGCTGCTTACCATGTGCAGTGCTACGTATTCTTCATTACCCGCAAGGGCAAGTAGAGTCGGTTGACCAGAACCAGGTAAAATTTCACAAATTTCATCAAGTTTGTTTTTTGGTGCGTGTAGCATGATGTATTTGCTTTCTTTAGCTTGCCTAACACCACGTAGGCGCGGCATAAGCTTATTGATTAGTGCTAGTTTGTCAGCATCTTGCAGATCTTTATTTTGAATTAAACATGCGTTTGATTCTAAAATTGTATCACCTTGAATTAAGCCATTAGCTTCAAGTGTTGCGCCAGTAGATACTAAATCACAAATTGCATCAGATAAACCTGCACGTGGTGCTACTTCAACAGAGCCAGTAAGCATTACTGTACTTGCGTTGATGCCTTCGCGCTTTAACCACTGAGTTAAAATTTCTGGGTAGGTAGTTGCAATACGTTTGCCTTCAAACCAGCTCTTATCGCGAGCGCCTAGCTCTTGTGGCCAAGCAAGTGCAAGACGACAGTAACCAAAATCTAGTTTTGAAAGTTTGTTTACTTCGCTTGGAACACCTTGGCGTTCACGTTCTGCTTGAACTTCTACTAGTACGTTTTCGCCAACAATACCTAAATCACATACACCGTCCATTACTAAACCAGGAATATCGTCATCGCGCACACGTAGTACGTCAATTGGCATATTAGTTGAGTGTGCAATTAAGCGTTGTTCACGAAGGTTAAGTTTAACACCTAACTGTTTTAACAGATCTTGACAATCTTTAGATAGGCGGCCGCCTTTTTGGATGGCGATACGTAGACGATTTGTGTTACTCATTGTTCATTTTCCTTTAATTTAAAAACTAAAAACCCCGAGGGGAACCTCAGGGCGAAAATGAATCAATGTTTTTTGAATCGCCAGAGGTTCCTTTTAGGAATAACCTCTCAGCGAAAGACCTGACAGGTTATTCCGGTGAATGGTGGTGATGATGTACTGTTGTCAGGTTTAAGCGCATTTTTTATCCTATTTAACTGCTCGTTGTTATAGTAGCGTTCAGTTGTTATCTGTTTAAATAAATTTCGCATTCATAAAAACATAAACAGCCATATTATGGCAAGTTTTTTTTAGCTTAATTAAAGCATATCTTATAACTGCCGATAATATTAAGAAGGAAAGTGCAATTTTTGCATATATTTGTTTGTTTATTAGCCAAACCAAGCGTTTAGATAATTTAACAGTAAACTAAGGAAGTGTGTATGGATATCATGATTCCTTATTTAGGAAGAATAACCAGACTAGAAGTTGAGTCAAAAAGTGCTTTTCATATTGCGGGTGTGCAAAGTGGATCGGCCGCTGAAAAAGTTGAGCTAGAGAATAAAAAAAGGCGCGAGTTACAAAAAAAGAAAAAGCTCAATATGCTTGATGATCAAAATAGTAAAAAAAAGTCTAACGTAGACGATGATGAAAACTCCCATTTAGATACATGGGCATAGGTTACAGTTACTGTATATTGCTAGAATTATAAAAGGGAAGCCTATAAATAGACTTCCCTTTTTCTGTTGAACTAATTAGTTTTGACTTTTACTTTTTAATATATAAAAGCTAAATATAGCGAACACACATACCTGAGCCACAATACCTTGCCATGTCGACTTAATACCAAGCCATGCTATATCAAAGCTCATTGGTAGCGGCGCAATACCTATTATATCGGCCTCTTGTAATGCAATAATGGCTTTGCCCATAAGCACAAACGAGAGTGCAAATAATAGGTAAGTGGTAATTGCAAAAAACTTAGCAACCGGTAATTTAATTGAGTACTTAATTAATACCCACGTAATAATAGCCAGTATTGCTACAGCTATCGCAAAACCCGATGCAATAGATGAATATTGAGCAGGCGAGCTTTGCGTTAATAAAGACTGATAAAACAATACGGTTTCGAATACTTCACGGTACACGGCAATAAAAGAAAGCCCCGCTAATCCCCATAATGTACCCGACTCAAGACGCTTATCTATATTGTCTTTTATATATTTTTGCCATTGTTGCGCACTTGTTTTACTGTGCATCCATACGCCAACATACAGTAAAATTACAGCGGCAAACAATGCACCAGCACCTTCCATAACTTCGCGACTTGCACCACTTATTTCTATTAATGTTTGCGCAGCAGCCCATGTTAAGCCACCTGCAATAAGTGCTGTTACCCAGCCAATATGTACGTATTTAAGCGCATCTTGACGTTTCGTTTTAATAAGCACAGTCATAAGAGCAATAATAACTAAGAGTGCCTCTAAGCCTTCTCGCAGTAATATTATTAAACTCGCTGAAAGTAGAGCGCCATCAGTTAGCTTAGTTTCGTTTAGCATGCTATCAGCTTTAGCGAGTTGTGTTAGTGCCGCATTTACTTTTTCGGCAACGACGGCTGTATCTTTTTCGTTTTTGAATGTTTGGCGCAGGTTCATCAGTTGTACTTCGATGTTTTTACGCAGTGTTTCGTCGTAGGCATTTAAGTTGTTTTCAACAAGCTCAAAGCCATCTAAGTATGCGCTAATTGCTAAATCACTTGCTTGTGAGTAATTGCCTTTAGCATGCGCGGCTTGCGCTGCAAGTAATTGCGTGCGAGTAACTGTTATCGGATTTTTGTTAGCGCTAAATAATTGCTCTGGATTACCACGAAGCCATTTAACGTAATGTGCTTGTGCTTCACTTTGACCTGCCGATAATTGTGCAGGGTTTAGGTTTACAATCTGTGAAGCGGTAATGTTTTGTTCTACATTTTGTGGTTTTTGAACATCCTTAAATGCCAAGCTACCTACATAAAAAGCTAAAGACCATCGTTGTTGTTCATTAAATTGGGTAAAAGCAACCATAGGTGTGTCGTCAATGCCGTTACTTACAGCGTCAAATAACCCCATTAATGAGCGGTTAGTTGCGCGTTCTTCATCGGTAAAGTTGGTAGGCTCTGGCGATAAATTTTTTGCAAGCGGACCGTCGCCTTGACCACTAGGGCCGTGACACATTGAGCAGTTAGTAGCAAAAAGCGCTTTAGTTTGCTCAACCGGAAGCAGCGATGAAGGTAACGATAGTTGTGGCATAAAGGTAAGCAGCGACTCACGAAGCGCTGAGCTTGCTGCACGTACATCGGCAACACTCGCTTTATTAGCAATCGCTGTATGCAGTGCTTTAGCTTGTGCCTTTACTGTATCAAACTCATTGGCTTGGCCTGATAGCTGTCCAGCTTGCTCAATAATAACGTGCGAAAACTCTGTCATTTCTTGATATTCGTCGGGGTCTAGTATTTCACCATTTCCAACAGCTGCCACGTAATCTACACCTACATACTCTGCAAGCTGTGCAATTTGTTTTATTTTTGTTTGCTCATTAGGTGAGGCCGACACATTAAAGCTTGCCATAGCCATTATAAAAAGCACAAAAAAACAATGAAATTGTCGTTTGCCCAGAGATACCAAATTAAAAAACACGTGAGAATTATTTTTGGACATTGAAAAGCCCTACAGAGGAAAAGCCAAAATTATAATTGTTTTCATTTGCATTTCAAGCGGATTAATTTAAACAAAGAAGATAAATAAAAAGGATAACAATTTATAGAACTTTAAAGTGTTTTTGTAACACGTGAGTAACAGTAACCAAGTGATTTATATAATAACTTGGTTACTGAGTTGATTGCTCACAAAGCATTTATTACTTTGCTTGCTCAGCTGACTTAATGCTGCTTTGAATAAGCGGCGAAATAGTTAAGCCTTGTACAATAATAGAAAATATAACCACAACGTAGGTAACAATAACGATTAGGTTATGTAGGTCAGAGCCGCCTACAAAAACTTGCTCGCGTGGTATTGCTGCCGCCATTGCCAGAGCAAGGCCACCGCGTAGCCCACCCCAGGTTAAAATTTTAACACTGTGTTTATCGTAACTTCTAAAGCGTTTAAAGATAACAAAGGGTGCGCCTACGCTAATAAAGCGTGCTAGTAATACTGCAGGTACCATCAGTAAGCCTAAGCCAATTTCACCAAGCGTGATTGGCATCGTCACTATTAGCATACCTATTATTAAAAACAGTAGGGCATTTAAAAAGCTATCGGTTGCATGCCAAAAATCTTTTACGTAACGAGTGTCTTCAGGCCCCGTGCGCTCAGTTGCTTTAGTACGAGTAATGTTACCCATTAATATGCCGCTCGTAACCATGGCAAGTGCGCCTGATATTTCCCAAATATTTGCAGCAGCAAAACCTGCGGTAGGAATAGTTAAGGTTATCAATAAGCGAATGTTTACATCGCGGCTGTTAATAATTAAAAAGTGGCCAACCAAAGCGATAACCAAACCAAACGCAATGCCGCCTAGGGCGTCTACAAAAAAGAGTTCTGCTATATCGCCAAATTGTGCATCGGTGCCATAAAAGGCAACCGAAAAAATGGTCGTAAATATTACTAAACCAATACCGTCGTTAAATAGCGACTCACCTTCTACTTGAACTGAGATTCCTTCTGGCGCTCGCATTTGTTTAATAATAGCAAGTACAGCAATAGGGTCGGTTGGGCTAATAAGCGCGCCAAATAATAAACAGTATATAAACGGTACATCAAAGCCAAATAAGGCAAATAGATAAAAACTTAAATAACCGACTATAAAAGTGGAAGCAATAGTAGAAAATAGCACTAGTGCGGTTATTTCCCAGCGCTGTTTACGAAGCGCCATAAGGTTAATTTCCAATGCGCCAGCATAAAGTAAAAATCCGAGCATACCTTTGAGTAATAACTCGTTAAAGTTAATACTGGAAACAATTTGGGTCATGGCTAACGCATTTTGATCGCCTAATAATTTAACGGCAATAATTAATAATAAAGAAATAACAACTGAGCCTGTAGTAATGGCAATTGTAGTTTGCATTTTGAGGATATATTGGTTTGCAAAAGCAATAAAAATTGCAATGGCAGAGAGAAAACAAATGAGATACCAAGCATTCATTGGCTAACCTTACTATTTTTTTAACGACACACGAAAAAGAGGATTATAAACCCGCGTATGGTACTCCTGTAATATTTCAGAGTCACAGTTTTTATGCCTAAATATAGCTTTTAATAAAGATTATTTTTAGTAAGAGTTAATAGAAAATTAGGCTTTGTAAATATTGTCATTATTAAATTAAATGCACGTTATAAATACACAGTGTATTGTAAAATCGAATGATTAATCTCACTATTAAAGTGCGTATTAATTCGTAAAGTAAAAGTGGGTTTTGTAATTACTTGCCCTTAATGCTTTGCTTACGTAAAATCCCGCTATTATTTATTTTAAAGTGATTGGTATTATCAAACAGCTGTTTAGTGCAACCGGGCCTTTAGCGTTATCTTTAGATGGGTATACGCCTCGCCAACCACAAATTGATATGGCAGTAGCTGTTGCGGATGCATTAAAAAACAGTTCGCAATTAGTTGTTGAAGCAGGCACGGGTACGGGTAAAACATTTGCATATTTAGCCCCTGCACTTAAGTCAAAAGGGCGCACGATAATATCAACAGGTTCTAAAGCTCTACAAGAGCAGCTTTATCACCGAGATTTACCGCAACTAGTTAAAGCTTTAAGTGCTTCAAAAAAAACCGCCTTATTAAAAGGGCGCGCCAATTACCTATGCACCTACCGACTTAATCAACATGTTGCACATGTACCTACTGACGACTCTGACGTAATGCATCAACTAGCTATGGTAGCTAAGTTTGCAAGCGAAACACAATCGGGCGATTTGGCCGATTGTATAGGTATAGAAGATGATGCCAAAGTACTGCCTTATGTAAATTCAACAGCCGATAATTGTTTAGGTAAAGAGTGTCCAGATTTTCAAAGCTGTTATATACGCAAAGCACGTTTAACTGCGGCCGATGCCGATGTGGTTGTGATTAATCACCATTTGTTTTTTGCTGATATGGCTGTAAAAGAAAGTGGCTTTGCTGAACTTATGCCAAAAGCCGACGCATATATATTTGATGAAGCCCATCAGTTAAGCGAAATTGCTAGTGATTATTTTGGTGAAAGTGTAAGCACTAAAAAGTTGGTAGATTTAATTAATGATTTACGTGCTATTTATAGAGCTGAAATTCCCGATATGCTGCAACTTGGTAAAAGCTTAAACAAGCTTGAGACAAGCGTTGCTGATTTACGATTACAATTTGGTGTTGATGGCAGTCGTGGCGATTGGCGAGAAAAACTAAGCGATAAACAAATTTGCGCGGCGCTCCATCGTGTGATCAGTGATTTAGATTTTGTTTACCAAGTACTTAAACTTTGCCTAGATAGAAGCGACAAAATTGAGCATCCATTTGAACGTGCACTTGCGTTTAAAGGTCAGTTAGAGCGGGTTTTTGATACAGCCCAAACCGGCTTTAGTTATTGGTATGAAACAACGCGCCGTTATTTAACAATTAATATAACGCCATTGAATGTATCAGCTAAGTTTGCTCAAATGATGCAAGACACGGGCGCAGGATTTGTATTCACTTCTGCAACACTTTCGGTTGATAACAAACTAGAGCATTTTAATGCAAGCCTTGGTTTAAAGCCAAAACAAAGCATGATGGTAGATAGCCCATTTGATTACCCTAATCAGGCGCTGCTGTGTTTACCGCGTTACTTACCCGAATCGCACGCTGATAATATGCCGCATGCGATTGTAAAATTAACACTTGAGCTTATAAAGTCAGCGCAAGGGCGTTGTTTTGTGCTATTTACTAGCTATCGAATGATGCACTTAGTGGCCGAAGGGCTAACTACACAAATAGACTACCCAGTTTATATGCAAGGGCAAATGTCTAAGCGTATTATTTTAGAGAAATTTACCCGCCATGGTAATGCGGTATTACTGGGCACGGCTTCTTTTTGGGAAGGTGTTGATGTACGCGGCAGCACGTTAAGCTGTGTTATTATAGACAAATTGCCATTTGCAGCCCCTGACGATCCATTGCTTCAAGCTAAAATGCAAGATTGCCAAATGCAGGGAAAAGACCCTTTTTCACACATACAATTACCGCAGGCTGTTATTGCGCTAAAGCAAGGTGTAGGGCGTTTAATTCGAGATAGTAAAGACAAAGGCGTACTTGTAATATGCGATAATCGCTTAGTTACACGCCAATATGGCCAAGTATTTTTGAAAAGCTTACCACCGATGCGCCGCACGCGAAGCTTAGAAGATGCCAATACATTTTTAAAACAAATTAATTAGAGTACTAAAATGATCAAAAGTAATATCCTCGCCCTTGATGCTTCAACTGAAGCACTTTCAATTGTCTTACATTACCAGGGCCAAACGTTTCATCATTTTGAAGAGTGTCCGCAGCAGCACAGCCAAAAAATACTTCCACTTGTGGATGAACTGTTAACTAAAGCAAACTGTAAATTAAAAGATTTAGACGTAATCGGTTTTGGCCAAGGGCCAGGTAGTTTCACCGGTGTACGTATTAGTGTTGCTATAGCGCAAGGTTTAGCGTATTCAACTAATTTGCCGCTTGTTGGTGTGTCTACACTGGCAACTATGGCTCAACAAACGTTTGAACAAAATGGCAGCCTGAGTGTTTATCCAAGTATAGATGCGCGTATGGGTGAGATATACTTTGCACATTACCAAGCGCAAAATAATCTAATGCTTTTAGTTAACCAAGAATGCGTTATAAAACCTGATTTACTAAACAATGAGTATATAGCAACCACTGAGCCATCTGTAGCAGTGGGCACAGGTTTTAAAACCTATCCTGATGCGCTTAATAACTTTGAAAACGTGACAATTAATACTGATATTACATTGCCTGATGCGCGTTATATGTTAGCGCATGTTGAAGCCGCGTTTTTAGCGGGTGACGTTGTAAAAGCGAGTGACGCTCAACCTAAATATGTGCGCGATACAGTAACCTGGAAAAAACTACCCGGACGTGAGTAATCATATTATTTGCAAATTGGTTGTTTTTAAATCATAATTTCATGCAATATTAAGGTTGGAGATGCGTAATGACGCTGCCTATTGGTTCAGGTTTTTTTACCGGAGATATTCCGGGTAGGGTTAGCTCTACTAAAGTTGTTACTAATAAACCACAGAGTTTATTAGACCAACCGGCTGCTAAAAAAACAAATACCGATTACGTAAAAAGCAGTGTTGAGGGTGTTGAACTGGCTAATCAGCTGTTTAAAAGCAGTGCTAAAAGCAATGAATACAGCCAAACAATTTACGACCAACCGACAGCTCAAGTAAGCAAAGCGATTTCTACTTATACTGAATTTGCTAATTTAGAACGCAGAGCAGAAGTACAAAATTTAATAGGCGTTGATATATACGCTTAATGCTTATTTAAGCGCTTTAGATAAATACAGCTATAAAATTTAATAAAAAGCCCGAACATTTGTTCGGGCTTTTTGTGTTCAAAACTACGTAAAGCTTACTGTTTAATAAAGCCAATCAGCTTATCTGCTATATCAGTATTATTTTGTGAACCAATAAATTGCTCACTGCCCTTACCATAGGCAAATACCTGCACGTCTACAGCGGTATGTCCGCCTGTTGTCCAGCCAGTAAAGCTTGCATCGCTAATAATACTCTTAACAGCTAAATTAAGCGCTTTTTCACCCATTTTTTTAGCTTGCTCAAGTTTTATTTGGTTTTCAGTTGTAAATTCAATATTGGTGTTAGCAGTCCATACTGGTTTTAAATCATCAGAATCCAGTAAAAGTTGAGTTAGTTTACCAGCAGTTGCTTTAACACCTTTTACTACATCAGTTTCCCACTTGTACTGACCATGTGCGCCAAGGGTTAAACCTCCTGTAGAGTGATCTGCAGTAATGACTAAAATAGTATCTTCGTTTTTATCTACATAGGCTTTTGCTTTTTCGATTGATTTAGCAAAATCATCCATCTCAGCCATTGCACAGGCTATATCGTTTGCGTGACCACACCAATCAATTTGGCTGCCCTCAATCATCACAAAAAAGCCTTCTTTGTTTTGATTATCTAATAAACCAAGTGCTTTAGACGTTAACTGAGTAAGACGAGTTGGGTTTTCATCTAATGCAAAAGGTAAGCCTTTAGATGCGTATAAACCAATTGCAGGTATTTGTGTAATTTGCCCTAGGTTTTTAATGTCGTCGCCATATTGATAACCAGCGGCTTTAAATTCATCAACAATATTACGGTCATCACGAATAAAGTATTTAGTACCGCCACCTAGCATTAAATCAACCGGTAATTTACCCGCAATTTTGTTGTCGATGTAGTCATTGGCAATGTCATTATAATTATTACGTGATTCATTATGCGCTGCAAAACTTGCTGGAGTTGCGTGGTTGATTTGTGAAGTTGCTACAAGCGCTGTTGTCATACCGCGCTCTTTTGCTATTTCCAGCATGGTTTTAACTGATTTTTTGTCTGTATCTACTCCAATTGCGCCATTGTAACTTTTATGACCGCTACTGAGTGCTGTAGCACCTGCTGCGCTGTCTGTCACATAAGTATGGTCATCAGGGTAGGTGCGAGCCATACCCTTTAAAATAGTGTCAAAAACCGTGCCTTCTACTTCTTTTGTTGCGGGGTCATCTTTAAAATAGCGATAAGCCGTGGTGTAAGCCGGACCCATGCCGTCACCAATCATATAAATTACATTTTTAGGTGCTGATTCTGCGTAAGCACCAGAAGCGGTGCATAAAAGCGCTAATAAGCTGAACTGTTTTTTCATGGTTGTGTACCTTATGAGTGTACCTTATTTAATAGCCGCTGATATTGTATACAGATAGTATGATAAATAAATGAATATCTAAGATATTTATAATTTGGGGTTATATGAATAGAATTGTAGTTAACGCTGTTAGTTCTATTTATTTAAATTATACTGGTTATAGCTTAACTACATATAATGCTATCAATTTTTAATTGTTTAAAAGGCATACAAAACAAACATATTTAAAAAGATCAGCTTATTTTTTTTGTAATTAAACTTATGATATTGTTTAAATTTTATTTTATATTTTTTGCTTTCTTTAGATCATCAAGATAATTAAATAGCGAATTTGGCACCATTTTCTCGGTTAGTGGTCTGACAACTTGTATGCTATAAATAATGATGCTCTAAATTAATAAAGGACTTGCCGTGCAGCCATTTAATATTGAAACCAATAACTTGAATATTCATGGCTTAAAAGTAGGTTCTGGGGATGAAATAGTAATAGCGTTGCATGGTTGGTTAGATAATTGCCACAGTTTTATACCAATGTTAAGTAAAGCTAAGCCAAAGCACACTTGGTACTGTATTGATTTTGTTGGGCATGGTTTATCATCTTGGCGAAGTGATGATGCACATTATTATTTTGTTGATTATATTGATGATGTGTACCAACTTATTAATGCGCTTGGTGTTAAAAAAGTTCATTTAGTTGGGCATTCGATGGGAGCCATGGTTGCAGGGCTTTTTGCTAGTTGCTTTGGTGATTATGTAAAATCTGTTACCTTTATTGAGGGGATTGGGTGTGTTACAACTCCTAGCAAAGGCGTATGTGAACAGCTAAAAAGTGCAGTATTAAATAGAGCGCGTTTAAAAAATAAGAAGCAGAGAGTTTATAAATCGAAAGAGCTTATTTATGAAGCACGTGCTCAAGCAACCGATTTGAATAGTGAGCTTATTGCTCTTTTAATGCAGCGAAATATAAAATCGGTTTTAGATGGTTATACATTAACAACTGATCCAAAGCTTAAAAATCACTCAGGTTTTAGGTTTGATGAGGCGCAATGTATTGGTGCAATAAAAGATTTAATTGCACCGTGTCAATTAATTTTAGGTAACGAAGGTTATTCGTTTGTAAAACAAAATCTGGCAAAGTATATTAGTTATTACAATAGCTTAAAGGTAATTAATGTAGATGGTGGGCACCACTGTCATATGCAAAGTAGTGAACACTGTTTTAAGCATATTCAAGACTTTATGCTGCAAAATGGTGCATGTTAATTGTAAGTTTACGTAAAATGTGGGATTATTCCTCCATTAGAGTATATGCTCAATTGTTAAAGCGCCTTACTTAGATTAAGGTTAATAAAAACATAATTATAAACAGGGGCTAAGAGTGGAAAAAATCTGGCTTAAGCGCTACCCAGAGGGTATGCCTGAAACAATCGATCCTGAGCATTACAACTCGTTACTCGAAGTGTTCGAAAAAAGTTTTACTGACTACACCGATTTACCTGCATTTACTAATATGGGTAAAACGCTGTCTTATAGCGAAATAGATACAGCAACAAAAAAAGTTGCTTCCTACATTCAAAATGATTTAGGTCTTAAAAAAGGCGACAAAGTTGCCGTAATGATGCCTAACTTACTACAAACGCCAGTCACCATTTTAGGTATTTTACGTGCAGGTTGTGTGGTTGTAAATGTTAACCCACTTTACACTGTGCGTGAATTAGAGCATCAGCTAAAGGATTCTGACACTACCGCTATTTTCATTTTAGCAAACTTTGCTGACACACTTGAAAAGTCACTTGCACACACTGATGTTAAACACATTGTAGTAACGCAAGTAGGCGACATGGTTGGTGGGCTTAAAAAGCACATAGTTAACTTTGTTGTGAAGCACATTAAAAAAATGGTGCCAAAGTTCAACTTACCAAACACAATTAACTTTTCAGACGTTTTAGCTGCAGACGAAACTAAATATACACGTCCTGAAATGAGCTTGTCAGATCTTGCTTTTTTACAGTACACCGGTGGTACAACAGGTGTATCAAAAGGGGCAATGCTGAGCCATGGCAATATGGTTGGTAACCTTGAGCAAGTTTCAGGCTGTTTAGACAAAGTGTTAAATCGTGGTACAGAAGTTGTTGTTACTGCTTTACCGCTTTATCATATATTTGCTTTAACAGCTAACTGCCTGACGTTTATGAAGTACGGTGGTTTAAATATATTAATCACAAATCCACGAGATATGCCTGGGTTTGTTAAAGAGCTAGGTCAGCATAAATTTACAGCTATTACTGGTGTTAATACGTTATTCAATGGTTTATTAAACACACCAGGTTTTGCTGAGCTTGATTTCAGTCATTTAAAAATGTCACTTGGTGGCGGTATGGCCGTGCAACGTCCTGTTGCTGAAAAATGGCAAAAAGTGACTGGCTCAAAATTAATGGAAGGCTATGGCCTTACAGAATGTTCTCCATTAGTAACTATTAGTCCTTATGATTTAGAAGCATACAACGGCTCTATTGGTTTACCTGCGCCTAATACTGAAATTAAGCTAATACTTGATAACGGTGAAGAAGCCGCTAAAGGTGAACCGGGTGAAATGTGTGTGAAAGGCCCGCAGGTTATGGTGGGCTATTACAAGCGACCAGATGCAACAGCTGAATGTTTAAAAGATGGCTGGTTTGCAACAGGTGATATTGCAACTTATGACGATGAAGGTTTCTTCTTTATTGTAGATCGCAAAAAAGACATGATCATTGTATCTGGCTTTAATGTTTTCCCTAATGAGATAGAAGAGGTAGTGGCTATGCACGAAGGTGTGCTTGAAGTTGCTGCTATTGGTATTCCTCACGATGTAAGTGGTGAACAAGTTAAAGTTTTTGTTGTTAAAAAAGACCCTTCTTTAACTGAAAAAGATATAATAAGTCACTGTCGTGATAATTTAACTAATTACAAGGTCCCAAAACTGGTAGAGTTTAGGGATGAGTTACCTAAAACTAACGTAGGTAAAATACTCCGAAGAGCCTTGAAAGATTAGCAACCTATAAAAAAGCCGACATATGTCGGCTTTTTTATTGTAGGAGATTAAGTGCAATACCAATTGATCGAAACCCAAAATCAACTGAACACTTTTGTTGAACAAATAAAAAATAAGCCTATTTTAGCTATTGATACTGAGTTTATGCGTCGTCGCACTTTGTATCCAGAAGTTGCACTTATCCAAGTTTTTGATGGTGAGCATTTAGCGCTTATCGATCCGTTAGCTGAGCTCTCATTATTCGATTTTTGGGAAATACTAAAAGATCCTAGTGTTTTAAAAGTACTGCATTCTCCTTCAGAAGATATTGAGGTTTTTCAAAAATACGCAGGCTTTGTTCCATCCCCACTTTTTGATACACAATTTGCGTTGCAGCTACTTGGGGAAGGTAACTGTATGGGCTTTGCCCTTATGGTAAAAGAGTTGCAAGGTATTGAAATAGATAAAAGTGAGTCACGCACTAACTGGCTGCAACGACCGTTAACTAAAAAACAGTTAGATTATGCTGCTGCAGATACTTTTTACTTATTGCCTTGTTTCGAGCTGATTATAGAGCGTATTAATGCCGCTGGGTTCTTTGACATTGTAATAAACGAGAGTGAGCTGATAGCTAAAAAACGTGCATTTCAAACACCAGACGAGCTTTTATATAAAGATATTAAGAATGCATGGCAACTCAAACCGCACGAACTCGCGGTTTTAAAAGAACTTGCTGTATGGCGCAGAAACAAAGCCATTAAGAAAAATTTAGCGCTAAATTTTGTGTTAAAAGAACATAACATGACTGAAATTGCCAAACGTGGTCCTTCAAGTTTAAATGCTCTACGTCAAATTCCAGGAGTTGAAGCTATTGAAGTTAATCGCTCTGGTGTAGATATAATCAAGTGTATTGAAGTTGCCAAAGCAGTACCAGATGCTGAGCATCCTGATGTACTTAAGCGCTTAATTGATTTTCCTACCTATAAAAAAGTAGCCAAAGATATTAAACAAAAGGTCACTAAAGTCGCTAAAGAGCACAATATACCAGAAGACGTTATGGCCTCTAAAAAGCAAATTAATCAATTGATTAGTTGGAATTGGAAGTTAACTAATGAGCAAAAACAAAGTCATATAAAACCTGATTTATTAAGCTCTTGGCGTTATACCTACGTTAAAGACGCTTTAAAAGAGTGGGATACTTAAGACTAGATATTTTTTTACTGTGTAATACTTATACCAATCCGCAATAATACTTAATCATTTTGCGGCGCTAAACGTGTCGTTACCTGTGTTAAAAAAATCTCATTTAGAACAACTAAATAGCGATTTTTTTGCCTAGCTATCAACACGTTTTTCCATCCTCAAAATAGATCACTTAAATAAGCGAATTGGTATTATCTATAATTTTTGTGTTACATAGTGAAAAAGTTTTAGTTGCATGCAAGGGATTAAAACGTAGATATTTAGAAAGTTATTACAAAGTAAATGAAAATAAAGAGGGCGCTTATAAAGCGCCCTTTCTTCAATTACTTCTTTTCTTCATCAGGTAGTGTAACGTTTAGCTCAAGTACGGCTAAATCGTCTTCGTTTTGATCAAACTGAACCTGAACTGCATCGGTACTTACGTTCACGTATTTACGGATCACATCTAAAATATCTTGTTTTAATTGTGGTAAGTAATCCGGCGTTCCTCGTTGAGAACGCTCGTGCGCGACAATGATCTGCAATCGCTCTTTTGCTAGTGACGCACTGTTTTTCTTTTCTGAGCGGAAGTAGTCAAGTAAAGACACGTTAACCTCCAAAAATCCGTTTAAATAAGCCTTTTTTCTCAACGTCTAAGAAGCGAAAATCGACGGTTTCACCTAGTAAGCGGTTAATTGCATCAGAATAAGCTTGGCCTGCATCAGATTCTGTATCCAATATAACAGGTTGGCCTGAGTTTGAAGCACTTAATACCGCTTGCGATTCAGGAATAACCCCTAATAATGGGATTGACAGAATATCTTGCACATCTTCTACCGATAGCATTTCACCTTTTTCAACACGGCCAGGGTTATAGCGTGTTAATAGTAAGTGTTCTTTAATATTTTCTAGGCCTTCTTCAGCACGTTTTGATTTGCTGTGTAAAATACCTAAAATACGATCTGAATCTCGAACTGACGACACTTCTGGGTTTGTTGTAACAATTGCTTCATCAGCAAAGTACATCGCCATCATAGCGCCAGCTTCAATACCTGCTGGTGAATCACATACTATGTAATCAAAGTCTTCTTTTAGTTCATTTAGTACGCGTTCAACACCTTCACGTGTTAAAGCATCTTTATCACGAGTTTGTGAAGCAGGTAGTAAAAATAATTTATCTACACGTTTATCTTTAATAAGCGCTTGGTTAAGGTTTGCCTCACCATTAATTACATTTACAAAGTCATAAACAACGCGGCGTTCACAACCCATAATTAAATCTAAGTTACGTAAACCAATATCAAAGTCGATAATAACTGTTTTATAGCCTTTTAACGCTAAGCCTGTGCCAATTGCAGCACTTGATGTTGTTTTACCAACACCGCCTTTACCTGAGGTAACGACAATTACTTTTGCCATGAGATTTATCCTTTAACCAAAGCTGAAATTTCTAATGATTCGTCTTTTTGTTGTATTTGCACTGCATTTCCCCAATGTTCACCTTGTAGCGAATCACTGATCCAGTAGTTACCATCTATTGAAACCAGCTCGGCTTCAAGTTTTTGGCAAAAAATGTGTGCTTCTTTAAAACCTTTTGCGCCTGCAATAGCGCGACCGCGTAGCGTGCCATAAATATGCACATTCCCATCGGCAATGACTTCCGCACCATGACTAACTGCGCCAAGTACTATCAAATCTCTATCTTTTGCATAAACTTGTTGTCCAGAGCGAACTGTACCGCTGATAATTTGCGCCGGTAAATGCACCGTTTTTTCTACAATCGATGTATTGGGCTCTTGTTTAACAGGTTCGCTCTTAACGTCTTGTGAATAATTTAAAACAGATAAGCCAGCGGCCTTTGCTTGAGTATGTTGCTCATCTGAGCCATTACACACACCAACCGCATTAAAACTCATTCGCTCGATTAATGATTTTAAGTGAACAAAATCAAGTGAACTGTTTTTAATTTCTATTAAATTAACGACAATAGGCGCACCCTCAAAAAACTTAGGGGCCTGGGCTATTTTTACATACAGTTGTTCTGCTAAAAGGTTTATATCAGTACTATAAAGATGCAAAACTGATAACGTAAAAAGATTCCCTTTTAACTCAAAAATTTGGTCCGACATACACGCTCAATTGATTTGTCTGATTAGAAATTAATTTTAGATAAACGTAGGCTGAATAGGGCCTTTATTGAAATTTCTAATCTAATTTTTCTAACTTATTATTACTCTCATGTTATAGTGTGCGGCATTGTTAAGCAAGAATTTATAGGGCCATAATGCTCACTGCAGTATATAAAAGTAAGAAAAAAGCGGATACGTTCTTATTTGTTGAAAAAAGAGATGATTTTAGTAAAGTTCCGGAACCTTTGATGACCATGTTTGGTCAACCTGTTTATGTGATGATCATCAATTTAGCAAAACGTGAGCATTTAGGTGGGGCAGATTTAGAAACTGTAAAAGCAGCGTTATCAAACCCTGATAAAGGCTACTACTTACAAATTCCACCACCTGAGCAAAATTTGCTAAGCCAATTACGAAAAGACAATGGAGTTGATAGTGATTAAAAAACTTATCGTTATATTATGTGGTGTATGCTTAAGCTCACCTGTTATGGCAAAAACTCAGGCTGAATTTCATGATTATTTAGCGAATTTAAAGCAAGAAGCTATCGCAAAAGGTTACGAAGCCAAACTTATTGACGATGCGTTTGCAACAGCAACGTATAAAGAAAAAGTGGTTTCGGCTGACAAAAACCAGCCAGAAGTAAAAGAAACCCTTGAAACGTATTTACCAAAACGTGTACCACAATGGAAAATTGACCGCGCACGTAAGCTTTACGCAGAAAACAAAGAGGTACTTGAAAAAGTAGCGAAAGAGTTTGGCGTACAAGCACGCTTTATAGTCGCGCTTTGGGGCCTTGAAAGTAACTTTGGTACAATTCAAGGCGGTCATAACGTTATTTCATCATTAGTGACACTTGCTTTTGATGGACGCCGAGAAGCACTTTATAAGCGCCAACTTTGGGCTGCACTGGATATTTTAAAGTCGGGCCACATAACGCTTGATAAATTTAAAGGCTCTTGGGCAGGCGCAATGGGGCAAACGCAATTTATGCCTACCTCTTTTAATGCTTACGCGGTTGATTACAATAACGATGGTCGTAAAGATATTTGGACTACAAAAGAAGATGCTTTTGCCTCAATTGCTAATTATCTAAAGCAAGAAGGGTGGAACGACTCTCTTACGTGGGGTCGCCAAGTTCAGTTACCTGAAAACTTTGATAGTAAATACGTTTTAGTGCGTGGTACAAAAACTCGCAAGCAGTGGTTAGAATATTGGAACGACTCAGAGCGCTCATTAGCTGATTGGCAAGCACTGGGTGTTCGTAAAGCTGATGGTTCTGATTTACCTAATGTAGACGTACGTGCTGCGCTGGTTATGCCTGATGATATAAATGGCCGTATGTACTTAGCGTACGATAACTACAAAGTGTTTATGCATTGGAATCGCTCGTATTACTTTGCTACTAGTGTAGGTTACTTGTCGGACAGAATTGGTTATCCAAAAATCTAATTTTTAAAATATACCTATAAATAAAGCCGCAATTGCGGCTTTATTCTTTTTTGAATATCTTTTCTTTTAGGTCAATAACTTTACCAATTCCAGAACCTAGCTTCATTAGCTTATTAAGTTGCTCTGGCGTTAAACGCTGTAGTTCTGATGACCATTTAGTGACGGTTTCAAGTAGGTTGTGAATCTCACCCATTTGTTTTTGTGCGTAAAGTTCATCGTCGTTACTGGCTTCGTCTAATAAGTTATCGCGTAGTAGCGTTAAGGTGGGCTCAATTTCGCGTTTTTTACGTTCTTCAAATACGCGATTTGCCATATCCCAAATATCGCCAGCAGGGGCGTAGTACTCTTTACGATCGCCAGGAATATGCTGTACTTTAATTAACTGCCACGATTGCAGCTCTTTAATGCCCATACTTACATTACCGCGAGAAATACTAAGCGCATCTGCAATCTCATTAGCTGTCATTGGGTTTTTAGTAATAATCAGCAAACCACACATTTGTCCGATCGTACGATTGAATCCCCAGCGGCTGCCCATCTCACCACAATGCATTACAAAGGCAAAATTCTTTTCGGATAAACTCATAGCTTAGTAACTTTCAGTAATTTCAGAAAGTAAATGCTAGCACGCTCATTATGGATAGCAAGTTCTTAGCAGGCTTATAGGTTAATTTAAATGACTAAAATATGATTTAGATTAATATTTATACATCTGTATTGGGATATGTTGTACACAACAATACGTAAATAAATCCTTATTTTTAATTTTTTTTCACATACGATGGAATGACTATGAAAGCTGCAATTAATACTCAATACAAAGGTAAATTAGAAATAACAGACCTACCAATTCCTGAGGTGGGAATAAACGATGTTTTAGTAAAAATAGCGGCCTGTGGCGTTTGCCATACCGATTTACATGCCTGTCATGGGGATTGGCCGGTAAAGCCAAAAATGCCATTAGTACCAGGGCACGAAGGTGTCGGTGTTATCGAAAAAGTCGGAAGCAACATTAAGCACTTAGAAGTTGGCGATAGAGTGGGTATTCCTTGGCTCTATAGTGCATGTGGGCACTGTGAGTTTTGCCTAGATGGCAAAGAAACACTGTGTTTATCGCAGCACAATACGGGCTATTCTATTGATGGTAGTTATGCAGAATATTGTTTAGCGCATGGCGACTACGTTGTAAAAATACCTGAGGGATTAGGCTTTTCTGAGGCTGCTCCATTATTTTGTGCAGGTGTTACAACCTATAAAGCATTAAAAGTATCTGGTGCTAAACCAGGGCAGTGGGTTGCTATTGTTGGTGTGGGTGGTCTCGGGCACTTGGCCGTGCAATATGCTAAAGCAATGGGTTTTAATGTAATAGCTGTTGATACAGGTAAAGAAAAACTCGCGCTTGCTAAAGAGCTAGGCGCAGATATCACCCTCGATTTTAAAGAGGTGGTTCCAAGCGAAGCTATTTTTGAACAAGTAGGTGGCGCGCATGGTGTAGTGTGTACTGCGGTGTCTAAAGCGGGGTTTGAACAAGCCTATAAAAGTGTACGCCGTGGCGGTAAATGTGTATTAGTGGGATTACCTCCAGAAGATATGCCACTTCCTATTTTTGATACTGTGCTTAATGGTGTGTCAGTAGTAGGCTCTATTGTTGGTACGCGTAAAGATTTGCAAGAATGCTTGGAATTTGCCGCTCAAGGTAAAGTAAAAGCAATTATTGAAGAAAAGCGTTTAGAGGACATTAATGAAATTTTTGATGATATGCTCAAAGGTGAAATTAACGGTCGCATAGTCGTTACTATTTAATTTAGATTAAGCGTTTATAAAACACAAAAAAGCACGGCTTCTAAATTAGAAAACCGTGCTTTTTAAGTATTTAACAACCTGAGCTCTGCTTGAGATAGATTTATTATCCAAAGTTCAGGTTAACTAGTTAAAGAGTGTAACTAAAACTTAGTTTTGCATTACGCTCTTCCCCTGGCATACCACCTAAAAACATCGCTTTTGAATAATACTTTTTGTTGAACAAATTATTTAAGTTTAACTGCATATGCCATTTATCAGTTGTATACGATACAGCTGTATCGTAAGTCGTATAACTTGGTACATAACCATCAGGAATCGAGAATGAACTTGAATTAGTACTTCTGTTATCTACAAATGTAATACCACCACTTATATTTACAGCTTCAGGTAAGTTAAACATATCTGCGTAGTAGGTTACCCACGTACTTGCTGTTACGTAAGGCACACCTTTTTGGCGTGTATCGTAACTGCTGCTGTTAGGATTACTTTTGTCACGTGCATCTTGATAAATACCGTTTACGTTTACTTTCCATTTATCGTTCAAGTAAGCATTTAAATCAAGCTCAACACCTTTTGTTTGCTCTTTACCATCATAATAGCTTTCAGGTACATCTGAGCTTGATGTTAAAGCGTCATAAAGCGGGTTTGCATATTCTAAGTTAGTACGAGAGCTTTCAAATATAACAACAGATGCGAGTAGTTGGTCATCAAATGCTTTAAATCTAAAGCCTAGGTCGTTACTTATAGACTCTGAATCTTCTCGGTCAGCTTCATTACCTGCCACAGAGCCTAATACACTATACGCTGTACGCCCTTTTGAATGATTTACAAATACAGATAAATCTTCAGATGGCTGATACGTTGCACCAAGGTTATACGTTAAGCCAGAATCTGATGTACTCGCTTCAGGTGTTGGCTCTGCGCGGCTAGAACTGTAACGCTCATCAACACCAAAGTGCTCGTAAGTTTGTTCAATTCGGTTATATGCCACACCAATACGCGTTGTAAGTTCTTCAGTTATGTAACCAACATGTTGAATGCCTAAGCCCCATGCTTGTACTTTTTTATTGTAGTCACTTGTTTTAAGCGGATCGTAATCTTCAAAGTTACCGGTTGGCCAATTTGGTTCTCTTATATCGTAAATATACGGCAAAGAACCTTGGTACGTTACATCACCATCATTGTTTGTGAGTACGTAATCTTGATCCCATATTGAGAATTGTTTAAAACGAATATCTCTATCTTCGTAGTTGGCGTTAACTAGTAATTCGTTATCTACGTCGCCTAACATAAAGTCATAACGTAAATCTAAGAAGTACTGCCATGATTTTTCATCTGCTTCTACTTGGCGGTATTCTTGGCGGCGTGCTGCATACGGGTAAAGTACACCGTCTTCAACTAATGGAGCACGAGGGTCGTTATTAATAATTCCATCGCGTGTTGAATAGACGTAGTTATATGCACCTGTTTGGCGCGCAAAACTTGATGTGTAGTTACGGTACTGTAGCTGCTGGTTTAAAAACAAATCGTCAGTAATGTAATAGTTATGCGTTAATTTAAAACGCAACTCTTCACCTTCGTTAGCATCAGCCATTGGTGAAATAATACCATTTGTGCCAAAGCTATAAGGTGTTAAGCCATCAGATGCAGATAATGAATTAGCAAGTTGGTCGCGTTGTGCATCACTTAACTGTACGCCGCTTCCTGTTGGATCGTTTACTAAATCGGCACCAGTTACTTCACCCGCGCTTAAACCATTTGCAGTTTCTGCATTGTAAATACGAATAGGGTGACCAATAGAATCAACCGCTATTTCATCTTTTATATAGGCTGCAGAAAGCATGATGTTTTGTCTGTCATTAAGCACGTATTTAAGCGAGGTATAAATTTCGTCGCGATCTTCTTTTAAATCGCGAAATCCGTCACTTGACGCTGTTTTAGCCATAACACGATAAGCTAAATCATCTGTTATAGCGTTAGTGCTATCAAACGATAATGAATAGCTATCCCACTGGCCAAGCTCAGCCGATACTTTGTGTTTTTCTTCAAACTCTGGCTTTTTTTCAATTAGGTTTATTACGCCACCTGCGCTACCAATGCCATATAAACCTGTTGCAGGGCCTTTTAAAACCTCAACAGATTCAACATTTGTAAGTGAACGAGTTGGGTTAAATGTATTACCCAGGCCTGCACCACCATACATACCATCGTAGGTGTAGTTTGCATCTAAACCACGAATTACTAAGTTATCACCAATACCGTAATTATTACCTGCTTGTGTTAAGCCACTTACGTTTCTAACTAAATCTTGTAAGCTATCTACACCTTGAGATTCAATCAGTTCTCGGTCAATAATTACAACCGGTGCAGGTGTTTCCATTAAAGACATGTCTGATTTAGTAGCAAGACCAGAGCTCATCACCACGCGGTTTTGCTTTTCGTATACGCTGATGCGTTCAATATCAGCATCAACTTGTGTATTTTGGGCAAATGCCATATTTGCATTTAAACAAGCAAGAGTAATAAGAGAGTACTTAAACGTTTTCATAGAGTGATAACTATTCGCGTTATTGAATTTGCGCGAATGATAATGGTTATTGTTTTTAAAGTGAATAGAAAGTTCATTTTATTTGATTAAATAAAACTGTTCGGATAATTAATAGACAAAAGCGAGTCTGATAAGGGGGGCGGTGTCCCTTTTATGGCATATTCAATATGGTTGAGAGTTTTATTAAGGCTGAGTAAACTCAGCCTTAATAGTGTGTATTTACAACTGGTTTTTATAAACAACCCCTGCTTTCATTACAAAAGGTACTGCCTCTAAGGTTTTAATACTTTTAAGAGGATTTGCTTTTACCGCAATTATATCAGCTGCAAAGCCTGCTTTAATTTGTCCTAACTGATTATCCATTTTTAATAACTTAGCGCTATTAATAGTTGATGCTTGAATGGCTTGTAGTTCTGTCATACCAAATTCAACCATGCGGCTAAACTGTTTTGCATTATCTCCGTGCGGGTAAATTGCTGCATCGGTACCGAACACCATTTTAACACCCGCTTTTACAGCACGGCTAAAGCTATCACGTTGCCTTTTAGACACTTGGCGCTCTTTATTTAGGTTTTCTTCGTCTACGCCGTTTTGCTCGCCATAAGTGAGCGTATATTCGGTATTATAAATATCCATAGAAAGCCAAGTACCATGCTCTTTGGCAAGCGCTATCGCTTCGTCATCTAAAAAGCTGGCGTGCTCTACGCTATCAACACCCGCTTTAATGGCCGTTTTAATCCCGCTTGTGCCGTGTGCATGAGCAGCTACTGGTAAATCTCGCATATGGGCTTCATCAACAATGGCTTTCATTTCTTCAAAAGAATACTGCTGTGCACCTACTTTAGTCCCTTTTGAAAATACTCCACCTGTGGCGCAAAACTTAATAGCATTTGCCCCGTATTTAATATTTTCGCGTACTTTTATACGCGCAGCCCATGGACCGTCTGCGACGCCACTTGAAGTATATTTAAGCTCAGGAGGTAGGCGGTTGTTATCACAGTGCCCGCCAGTAATGCCGAGTGATGGGCCTGCAGCCCAAATACGAGGGCCAACTATGTCACCCGCATTTATGCCGTCACGCACGGCTATGACGCTGTAACCTTCTGCACCAACATTACGTACTGTTGTAAATCCAGCTTCTAAGGTTTTTTTAGCAAAATGAGCCGCTTTAATCGCCATTCTAGGAACTGACTGGCCTAAACGTTCACTGCGCGGCACCGTAGGGTCACTCGTTAAATGCACATGCATATCCATTAAACCTGGCATAAGGGTTAAATCAGGGAGTTGAATGTGTTTATCATCTTTAGTCAGCGTTGGTTTTTTATTTTGTTCAATGTTTGTAATTACGCCATCATCAATAGTAATTAAGGGTGATTTAATGAGCTTGCCATCTTTAACATCAACCATGGCTTTAGCCGATAGGTATGTAACTGCATGGGTATTAAAAGCGGTTAAGCAAAGTAAGGCAATAGAGGTGCTGAGTAGTTGTTTTTTCATTTTATTTTTCTTTTAAATCATATTTTAATTAATAGAAATGTAACAAGTTCAGATAAAAGTGCAAATTTAATACGATGAATGCAATCTATCGTAATTTCTTTATTAAGCACGGTTTAATGCGCATAATTAAAAAACGATATTAAAAAGGATTATCATGAAATCAATTAAATTAGCATTAGTTGCCAGTGGCGTTATGTTTGCTTTAAGTGGCTGTATGAATACTGAGCTTAGTACACAGACTAATACCAGTACACAGTTAAACACAGTTAACGCATCAGCAGGTATTGTTTCAGAGCTTTCAACAGAGCAACAACTCGATGTACTTGTTGCACAGTATTACGATGAATCGCTCATATATAGCCCCATCAGCGCAACGTACAATGGTCGTAATGAGTTTAACAATCAATTCACGCCTGTGATTTCAAAAGAAAATAGAGCTAAAAAAGCCGCTTTTTATAAAAAATATCAACAGCGATTAAACTTTATAGATAAAGCACAGTTAACAGGGCAGTCGCTTTTAAGTTTTGAAATATTAGAGCGCGACCTTGCACTTAAATTAGAAGGCATGCAGTTTCCTGATTATTTACTACCAATAAATCAAATGGCGGGTGCGCATAACACCTTTGCAGGTTTTGGTTCAGGTCAAAGTGCTCAGCCGTTTAATACCGTTGAAGATTACACCGCTTTTATCTCGCGTAGCGAAGGTTTTGTAAAGTGGCTTGCCAGTGTAGAGCGTTCAATGGCGCAAGGCATTAAACTAGGTATTACGTTACCAAAACCACTTGCTGAAAAATTACAGCCACAATTTGCAGCTCATGTAGTTAAAAATGCCGAAGATTCATTATTTTGGGGACCAATTAAAAAATTACCAGAATCGTTTAGCGCACATCAAAAGCAAAAAATTACAGCGCAGTATCGTCAATTGATTATGCAGCACTTAGTACCGGCTTATAAAAGCATGAGCGACTTTTTAGCTAATCAGTATATTCCTAATAGTCGAGAAAGCGTAGGTTACAGTGACTTACCAAACGGTAAAGCATGGTACGAAAACCAAATTAAGAAAAACACAACGCTTAGCTTATCTGCAGACGAAATTCATGACATTGGTTTAAGTGAAGTGTCGCGCATTTTAAGCGAAATGAAAAAAGTAAAAGAAACCGTAGGCTTTAAAGGTGAGTTATCAGAATTTTTTGATCATTTACGTGATTCAGAAGAATTTTACTACGACACGCCTGAGGAGTTAATTGCGGCATATGAAAACGTTAAGAAAAAAATAGATGCGCGTTTGCCTCTACTTTTTAACATAGCACCCAAAGCACCTTACGTTGTAAAAGCAGTTGAAGCCTACAGAGCGCAGTCGGCAGCAGGTGCATCCTATGCATCTCCGGCGCCTGATGGCTCTCGTCCTGGTATTTTTTATATCAATGCTTATAACTTAAAAGCGCAGCCTAAATTTTTACTCGAAACTTTATCGATTCACGAAGCAGCCCCGGGTCATCACTTTCAAATAGCACTTCAGCAAGAAATTGAGGGCTTACCTGATTTTCGTAAATTTGGTGGTTATACCGTGTTTGCAGAAGGTTGGGCGCTTTACGCAGAAAGCTTAGGCAAAGAGCTAGGCTTATTTACCGACCCTTATATGTGGTATGGACGTTTATCGGATGAGCAATTACGCGCAATGCGTTTAGTGCTTGATACCGGTTTTCATGCAAAAGGGTGGACGCGTCAGCAAGGTATAGATTACATGCTTGCAAATTCATCTATGGCCAAGAGTGATGTAATTGCAGAGGTTGAGCGATATATTGCATGGCCAGGACAAGCGCTTTCTTACAAGTTAGGGCAATTTAAAATTCAAGAATTACGTGATTTTTCTAAAAAACAACTGGGTGATAAATTTGATATTAAAGCGTTTCACACGCAAATATTAATTGATGGCGCATTGCCAATGCCAATTCTAGAGGAAAAAATTAAGCGTTGGGTTAAAGCTCAAAGCTAATTTGTAGCGCAAAGCCAGTACTTTGAAAGGGTATTGGCTTTGCGCCATTTACAGCAATACGGTAGAATGCGCGCTCTTTAGGGGGCACGAGTAAACTATGTTTGATCAACAATTAGCAAATACACAATTTTGGCTTAAAAAAAGCTTAAGCGACATGAGTCAAAACGAATGGGAAGCCATTTGTGATGGATGCGGAAAATGTTGTTTAAATACGTTTATTGATAGCGAAGATGAAGACGAATTTACCGCCACCGATCAGTTACGCGAAGGTGAGCAATTAATATTTACTAATATTGTATGTCAGTATCTTGATAACAACACCTGTGGTTGTAGCGAATATGAAAACCGCCAAACGCTTGTTCCTTCTTGTGTAAAACTCACAAAAGAAAACCTTAAAGACATCTTTTTTATGCCACAAAGCTGCAGTTACCGTCGTTTACATGAAGGTCGTGGTTTGGCTTCTTGGCATCCGTTATTAAATAATGGTGATAAAACAAAGATGCATGAGCTAGGTATTTCTGTAAAAGACAAAACAGTAAAAGATTGCGATGTAAAGCTCGACGACTTTGATTTGTACATTGCAGAATGGCCAACAAAGGACGTAGATTAATGAGTAAACAACAAGCCGTAATTGGTTTAATCAATCCTAAAAGCCCGACTAATGTTGGCGGTGTATTGCGAGCAGCTGGCTGTTATGACGCTAAACAAGTTTTTTTTACAGGCAATCGCTACTTAAATGCCAAAAAATTCCATACAGATACAAAAAATGTAGTGGAGCGTATTCCTTTAACCGAAACAGATAACTTAGAAGCAATAAAGCCACAAGGCGCAACGGTTGTGGTTATTGAGCTTATTGAAGGTGCAACACCTTTACCTGAGTTTAAACATCCTGAAAATGCATTTTATGTATTTGGGCCCGAAGATGGTTCTGTATCAAAAGACGTCTTAAAGTGGTGCGATGAGGTTGTTTATATTCCAACTATTGGCTGTATGAACTTAGCGGCAACCTGTAATGTAGTTTTGTATGACCGCTTGGCTAAATTAGGTGGCGTTGAGAGTAGTGACGATACTATTATTAGCTCTCGTGATACAAACAATAAAATGAGGTGGCAAAAAAGCTGATTAGTTAAGGTTTATTTGTGCAAAAGTGTTAGTAGTAGCTAAACTTAAAAACACTATTAATCACAAATAGATACTAAAATGCGCTGGTTTTATTTTATATTATTGCTAACAACTAGTAATAGTTTTGCTGAAACATCGGTTGAGTATTTTCAAAACGGTACTCAACACACTTTAAATGGGCATTCCCATAAATCAGGGGTGCTCTATGAAGCTAAAAACTCCAAACAAACACTTCATCTAGCCACACTCGATTGGCCTCCCTATATTGGTAATAATGTATGTAATAAAGGCTGGGTTTATCAATTTTCAATTGCCTTGTTAAATAGTAAGGGCTACAGCGTATATATTGAATTTTTGCCTTGGGCAAGAGCGGTACGAAATGTAGAACTAGGCAGGGCTGACATACTAATGCCTGAATACTTTATAGAAGATACAGCCCCCTCCGATTACGTTGATGGTAAAACACGTCGAGAATTACTCGGCTTATCTAATTCGTTTAAAGGTGGCGAAATTGCTTTTTTAAAAAGGAAAGGCGATACAGACCATTTCACAGGAAACTTAAAATCACTTAAAGGGCAAAAGATTGGTGTTGTTCGAGGGTATCAAAATACGCCAGAGTTTGATGCCATGATGGACAATGGTGAGTTTGAAGTTATCACCTCTGTTGATGACTTACAGCTTGTTAAGCTACTGACTGCTAAACGTGTTGATTTGGTTATAGGCGATCCTCAAGCTTTGAAATCATCTGTGGCTTACTCCTCTTTAACTAAACCTGAAAAACAGTCTTTGCTTTCTTCCATTGAGCAAGAAAGCATTCCTTTGCAATATAACTCGTTATATTTTGCCATTAGTAAGCGTGCGCATAATTGGCTTTTAGTATTAGAGGATATAAACGAAGGGCTTTATCAGTTTAATAACAGTGGCGAAATAGACCGAATTGTTAGAGCGACCAACACGCAATGTGAATAACGCCACTGGAACGTTCCATAAGTGCGCTGACTAATTTATATTTAAACATGTAAAATCGTTTTCAACTTGTTAATGGAGTGAAAACGACGTGAGTGAAATAAATACAAACCAATCATTCGCGGTCAACGAACAGCCAAATAAAAATTATCTGTTTCCACTGACTGCAATGACGACCCTATTTTTTTTATGGGGTTTTATTACTGTTTTAAACGATGTACTAATACCACGCTTAAAAGGCGTATTTGATTTGAGCTTTTTTGAAGCGATGCTAGTACAGTTTTGCTTTTTTGGGGCTTACTTTATTATTTCTATTCCTGCGGGGCTTTTAGTTAAGCAATTTGGTTACAAAAAAGGGATTTTAACTGGTTTAATTGTGGCTTCAATGGGGTGTATGTTGTTTTACCCTGCTGTTGTAGTACATGAATATTGGCTATTTTTAGGCGCTTTATTTGTACTTGCTGCAGGCGTAACAGTACTTCAGGTTTCTGCTAACCCTTATGTTGCTGCTCTTGGCAGCGAAAAAACAGCTTCTTCTCGTCTAAATTTAGCACAAGCACTTAATGCGCTTGGTACTACCGTTGGGCCTTATGTTGGTGGTTTATTATTTTTCGGTACGGCAGGTAGTTTAGCCGCATCGGCAGCAACTGCTGAATCTGTAAAAGTGCCTTATTTAATGCTTGCGGGCGCTTTATTACTTATCGCTATTGTATTTGCCTTTATAAAGCTTCCAGAAATCGAAGCCCACAAAGAGGAAAATAATACAGCAATTGAATCTCGTTCGTTATTGCAAGCACCGCACCTAACTATGGGTGTACTTGCTATATTTTGCTACGTAGGCGGGGAAGTTGCCATTGGCAGCTTTTTAGTTAACTACTTTGGTGAGGCGCACATAGCAGGGCTTGAAGAGCATACTGCGGCCGCACTTATTAGTTATTACTGGGGCGGGGCAATGGTAGGGCGTTTTATAGGCTCTGTATTATTACAAAAGATAGCACCGTCTAAAGCTATAGCGTTTAATGCATTTAGTATTATTGCGCTATTACTGATCACTATTTTTACTCAAGGTGACGTAGCTTTATACTCAGTATTGGCTATTGGTTTATTTAACTCAATTATGTTTCCGACTATATTTTCAGTTGCAATCGAGCGACTAGGATCATTGACGAGCAAAGGTTCTGGGTGGTTATGTTTAGCAATTGTTGGCGGTGCGCTTGTACCATTACTACAAGGGTTTATAGCTGATACAGTAAATATACAGCAAAGCTTTTTTGTTCCAATGTTATGTTATGTATTTATTGCATGGTACGGTTTAAATGTTGTTCGCTTAGCAAATAAGTGGAAATAACAGACTATACAAGAGTGACTGAATACGTATTCAGTCACTTATAAAGCTACATTTAATAGGAACGTTCCATAAAAAATAAATCTAGTCATTAATTATTTTAATATTAGCTAGTTACCCACAAAAGCCTCTTGTTTTGCAATCCTTTATTCTTATTTTTCATCAATAACCTAACTGTAAGTCTCTTTTACTAGGACATTTAGCTAAATTTTTGCTAAAACAGTAAGGCTAATAACGATAAATAATAAAAAGGATGTATATGCTTAACTCGTTGAAATTTACTTCCAAAGTGACTATTGCAGCCTCCTTAATTTTGGTTTTGGTGCTAGGGTTATTTACTTTTAATAACTACATTGCGATGCGCAAGCAAACCGAGCAGCAGTTAAGTTTGGTATTGCAACAAAATTCCGAATCTGTTTCACAAAATATAGCGAGTTGGTTAAATGCAAAGTTGGCGATTGTAATATCAATTGCTAAAACCCATAAAGCTAATGATTCTAAAGCACTCACCCTTTCACAATTAAATACAGCAGAGCTTGCTGGAAGCTTTAAAAATACGTATATAGGTAAATCCAGCGGCACGTTTATATTAAACGATCAAACGGTTGTATTACCTGCAGATTTTGATGCGACTTCTCGCCCTTGGTATAAATTAGTCGAAAACAAATCAAATACCGCTTTTACAACTCCTTATATTGATGTAACCACTAACGAGCTTACAATTTCAGCGGTAGTACCCATACTCCAAAATGGTCAGTTTAGCGGCGTTGCAGGTGCCGATATTGATATGCAGACCGTGACAAAAATTATCAACGATATTGACTTTTTAGGACTCGGTTATGGTTTTTTACTCGATAATAAAGGCCAAGTGTTAAGCCATCCAAATGCTCAGTTAAACTTAAAAAATACATCTGACATCTTTGGCACCAATACGCCTTTACAAAGTGAGTTTACCCAGTACGAGATAAACGGAGAGTCTAAGCTTATTTCGTTTACAAAAATTAGTGGTATTGAAAACGTAGATTGGTACCTAGGTGTTGTTATAGACAAAGATAAAGCGTATGCCAGTGTCTCTAATTTTGGCCAAACTGCGGCTGTTTTTATGGTGATAGGAATTATCACTATTATAATTATGATGCAGCTTTTATTACGCTATTTAATGCAGCCAATGAATCGTTTAAACGATGCTATTAAAGATATAGCACAAGGTGAGGGTGATTTAACAAGGCGTTTAACCGTTGAAAACGACGATGAATTTGGCGATTTAAGCTATTCATTTAATATTTTCATCGAAAAAATTCAGCATTCAATAGAGCAAGTAAAAGAGTCTACAAAGCAATTAGATACAGCTATTGAGAGCTTGGTATCACAAACACATTCTTCGCTGTCTATGTATGATGATCAAAGTAAACGAACCGATAGCGTTGCAGCGGCTATCAACCAGTTTTCTGCCACATCAATGGATATTTCAAGTAACGCAGAGAGTGCATCGCAGCTTGCTAAAAATGCAGATGAACATTCAACACAAAACCAAGAAGCATTAAGCCACAGTGTTGCAACTATCCACCAGCTCTCGGGTAATATGGAAAAAGCTCAGCAAACTATAAACAGTTTAAATGCGCATACAGCCAGTATTGGCCAAGTGCTTGAAGTTATTAAAGGTGTAAGTGAGCAGACGAATTTATTGGCACTTAATGCCGCAATTGAGGCCGCTAGAGCAGGAGAGGCGGGACGCGGTTTTGCCGTTGTAGCAGATGAAGTTCGCCAATTAGCGCACCGCACTCAACAGTCAACGCAAGAGATTGAAGACACGGTTAGCCAGTTGCAAAAAGGCTCAAACCTTGCTGTAGAGCTTATGAAAACAAGCCTTGAAGGCAGTGAAAAAAGCGTGCAACAAGCCGATGCTGTTGGCAATTTAATGAGCCATGTTATACAAGCGATTCAACAAATTAACGATGCAAATCACTCTGTGGCCACTGCAACAGATGAGCAAAACCAAGTTGTTAAGTTATTAGATACAGATATTCAAACAATTAATTCGCTTTGTATACAAGGCAAGGCCAACTTAAATGACACGCTTGACGAATGTACCAAACTAAAACAACAGTTTAGTGCTTTAGAAAATATGGTTCAAAAGTTTAAAGTATAAAATTAATGACTAAAAAAAATGTGAATAAACCAAATTGGCTCAGTCTAATAAATATCGACAGTGTTTATAGCTCAGACATGCAACGCAAGGCGTTTTCTTTATTTACCATGATTGGGATTTCAATTGTGGTGATCGCAGTATTAGTGTTTTTTAATTATAAGCTTTATTCGCCACTACTGACCGCTTCATTAATTATCGTTAACATTACAAATATAAGCTGTTCTATCTATTTTATAAAAACGGGTAATCTGCAAGTTGTGGCATTAATAAGTATGAGCATTGTGTGCATGATGTTTGTTGCACTTGTTTATACCGGCGGTAAAGATAATACCGCGCTATATTGGCTAATGTTTTATCCTGTCGTAACGTTTGCATCTTTAGGGGTTAGATTAGGTGCTTGGTTAGGCTGTACCTTACTGTTTTCTTGTATTGTTATTTTATACGGCCCTGACTTTGGTCAAGTTAGCTATGGCAACGTAGAAAAAACACGTTTTATAGCTTCCTTTTCTATGGTGTTTTTATTCTCATTTATTGGTGAGTATTTTAGGCATAAAAGCCACATGGCTATTGCCGATATTACGCTAGAGCAAAAACAAGATGCTTATACTGACCCCCTTACTGGCATAGCAAATAGGCGTTTTATTACCTCTCATTTTTTAAAGCTTGCTCAAACACGCCCAGAGCAGTACTTACCTTTTTCAATATTGTTAATTGATTTAGATAATTTTAAATCTTTAAACGATACGCATGGTCACGATTTTGGTGATACGGTATTGATAGAATTTACCAAACTTCTTGAGTCTCAATTTTTGGCAACTGCGTTAAAGGCCCGTTATGGCGGTGAAGAGTTTGTTGTTATTTTACCGCAGCTCACTGCCTCTGCAGCCGCTGTAATTGCGAACAAATTTCGAGAAGCCGTGGCAGGGCATGTTATATTTACTGATGACAAGCAGCGTATTTCAATCACCTGTAGCATTGGTATTTCCCAAGTAAATAAAGTAACTGATTATGATTATTCATTAAAGCAAGCTGATGAAGCTCTTTATAGTGCAAAGGCTTCAGGTCGTAATAGTGTCGTCTCAAACTAGTTGAAGGATTAATATGTCTCAAAGTAAGTTAATATATGTTCATGACCCAATGTGTAGTTGGTGTTGGGGTTACTCACCAACCTGGCTTAAGCTAAAATTAGAGCTTGCTGGTAAAGTGGCAATTGAATATAAGGTAGGTGGCCTAGCACCCGATAGCCAAGACCCAATGCCACAAAATATGAAAGAGATGCTTGAGGGAACTTGGCATAAAATTTCAGCGCAGTTAGGTACGCAATTTAATTATGATTTTTGGCGCAACTGCCAGCCAAGGCGTTCAACGTATCCCGCATGCAGAGCTGCACTTATAGCGCGTAAAGCGGATAAAGAAGCTCAAATGGTGGCTGCTATTCAACACGCTTATTACCTAAACGCACAAAACCCGTCTGATGAAAGTACATTAATTAGTTTGGCTGAAAAAATTGGCTTAAATAAAGATGAGTTTTCGGAGCAGCTAACATCAAGCGAGCTTAATGAGGAGCTCAAAGCGGAGTTATCCTTTGTTCGCACTTTACCAATTCAAGGTTTTCCCTCACTAGTGCTTATTAAAGATAATAAAGCTTACCCTATCGAAATAAATTATACCGATTGGCACTATTCTCTTAATCAAATTAATTCAATTTTGGATTAACCACCTTCTTGCATCTTCTTAATAGGGGTATTTGGCCAGCAAGTCCCCTTATTCGCGTTAAAACCTCCTCGTAAGTCTTAATTGTTACCATTGTCATAAAAGCGACTTTTTTGCGCAACATCCTTGTCATGTTTCATCTATAAACTCCTGCTCATTGAATTATTAAGTCATAAATTATTTATATAACAAAGTTTATGACCTAAAAAAACAAACTAGCAAATCCGCTAACTAACGAGTAAAGGTGTATGCGATGAAAGGCGTTAAACCATTAATCTTAGCTGGTATTGTGGCCGCAAGTGCAGCAGTACACGCAAACGATTTAGATAAGGTTATTGATAAAAGCAGTGAAATTAATAAATCAGCTGCGCAATCACAAACAAAAATAGACAAGATTGCAGATTCAATGCAAGGACGTTTACAGCAATTTAAAACCCTCAATAAAGAGATTGATGGTTTAGCTGTATACAACGCCCAGCTAACTAAACAATTAAATAATCAAATAGAAGAGATGGAATCTTTAAACCTGTCAATGGATCAGGTTTCTATTATTGAACGTCAAATTACGCCGCTAATGCTTAGAATGATTGAAGGTCTTGAGCAGTTTGTATCTTTAGATATTCCATTTTTAGCTGATGAGCGCACTAAGCGCGTTACGTCTTTAAAAGAAATGATGAATCGTGCTGATATTAACTCAAGTGAAAAATTCCGCCGTGTACTTGAAGCGTATCAAGTAGAAGTAGACTACGGGCGCACTATTGAAGCTTATACCGCACTTTTAAATGTGGATGACAAAGAGCGTGAAGTTGATTTTTTACGCATTGGCCGTTTAGAGCTTATTTACTTAACACGCGATGGCAAAAAAGCAGGTAGTTGGAATGCAGATACAAAGTCATTTGAAGCATTACCAGACTCTACAATAAGCCAAATTAATAAAGGTTTACGCATTGCGCGTAAACAACTTGCCCCAGATATGTTAACTCTGCCAGTACATGCAGCAGAATAAGAGGTTGAAAATGAAATTGTTTACTCAAATGACAAAAATAGCTCTTTTTGCTGCAAGCCTAAGCATTACTGGTGCAAGTATAGCGGCAGAGCCAATGAACTTAGATTCATTACTTAAAACGCTTGAAAATGGTAAATCAGCTCAAAGCGAGCAAAATAAACAACGTGAACAAGAGTTTGCTGCTCGCCAAAGTGAGCAAGTACAAATGCTTAAAAATACCCAAGCAAAGCGCAATCAAATGCTGGTGGAATCTGAACGTCTAGAAACGCAATTTGAAGAAAACGAAGTAAAACTTGCTAACTTAACAGACACGCTTTCTAAACGAATGGGTTCGCTTAAAGAGTTGTTTGGCGTTCTTCAACAAGTTGCAGGGGATTCTAGTAATAAATTTGCGACATCAATAGTATCTGCTCAGATTGCTGGGCGCAGTACGTTTATGGATGACCTAGCTCAAAAGATGGGCTCAACTTCAAAACTTGCTTCAATAGAAGATATTGAAAAAGTATGGTTTGAACTACAGCGCGAAATGACCGAGCAAGGTAAAGTAAGTCGTTTTAACGCAAGTGTTATTGTTGAAGGCGGTACTAAAGCACAGCAAGAAGTTGTGCGAGTGGGCGCATTTAACCTTATATCAAACGGTAAGTATTTAGAGTTTAATCCTTCGACTAATTCTTTGAGTGAATTAACACGCCAACCTGTATCGCGCTTTACTGCTACAGCAGAAGAGCTACAAAGCACTAAAAGTGGCGTGGTGCAATTTGCACTTGACCCAACAGGCGGCTCTATTCTTGGTTTGTTAGTACAAGCACCCGATACACAAGAGCGTGTTCATCAAGGTGGCACTGTTGGTTATGTGATTTTAGGCGTGGGTGTTATTGCACTCCTTATATCACTTGAGCGTTTTTTCTCATTATTGATTATGGGCAGTAAAATTCGTCGCCAGCTTAAAGATACTGTTGCACGTGATGACAATCCGCTTGGACGCGTAATGAAAGTAAAAGATCAATTTCCGAGTGTTTCACACGACACACTGGAGCTTAAATTAAGTGAAGCTATTTTACGTGAAATGCCAAAAGTGACGCGTAATTTAACACTTATTAAAATCATCTCTGTTGTTGCACCGCTACTAGGTTTATTAGGTACGGTAACCGGCATGATCAATACATTCCAAGCAATCACCTTATTTGGTACTGGGGATCCTAAATTAATGGCGGGTGGTATTTCTCAAGCACTAGTAACAACGGTATTGGGCTTAGTGGTCGCCATACCAACGGTATTTTTATACACCTTACTTAATACGCGCGCTAAAAATATCTTGTTAACTATTCAAGAGCAGAGCGCCGGTATTATTGCAGAGCGAAGCGAGAAGGGAGCATAAACCATGGTGCTATTGATTGACTCAATCAATGCTATCCGTGATTTTCTCGACACTGGTGGCCAAGTTCTCTTGGTCATCGGGGTGTTAATCTTCGCGATGTGGTTATTGATACTCGAGCGATTTATTTACTTTTTTAATGGTTTTAGAAGCTATAAACACGCTCTTAAAGCCAATTGGATTAACCGTGCAGAACGTGATAGCTGGAATGCAGAGCAAATACGCGAAGCGATGATATCGCGAGCGGGTATGCGCTTAAACACCAATCTTTCTTTGATTAACGTGATGGTTGCTTTGTGCCCGCTACTTGGTTTGTTAGGCACGGTGACGGGTATGATAGAAGTGTTTGATGTAATGGCAATTACCGGCACAGGTAGTGCTCGCTCAATGGCATCAGGGGTATCTAAAGCAACTATCCCGACAATGGCAGGCATGGTAGGTGCGTTATCTGGGGTATTTGCCTCAACGTACTTACAACGAAAAGCTAAGCGCGAAGTAGAACTACTACAAGACAGCATGGTTTTAGACCATTAAGCAAAATTTTGATAAGCGGCTTATATCAAGCCGCTCATCCTAGGAGAATAAAAATGAGAGCCCCGTTAGGAAACCTATTTCAAGAAGACGAAGCTGAAGAAATAAACATGACCCCAATGCTAGACGTTGTATTTATCATGCTTATTTTCTTTATTGTAACTGCCTCTTTTGTTAAAGAAGCCGGTATTGATGTAAACCGTCCAGAAGCCGCAACAGCAGTTAAAAAAGAGCGTGCTAATATTTTAGTGGCTATTTCTGATACAGGCGAGATATGGATTAATAAACGTCAAATTGATGTACGCGCAGTACAAGCCAATATCGAGCGTTTAAAAGCAGAAAATCCACAAGGTAGCGTTGTGATTCAAGCGGATAAAAAAGCCACTACCGAAATGTTAATTAAGGTGATGGATGCCTCACGCGCGGCGGGCGCATTTGATGTATCAATTGCCGCACAAGATGCGTCTTAAGGGCTAGTTATGTTGCGATATTTAGTTGCATTAGTGATAGCCGGTGTAGTGACCTTTATGTTGTTTTTAGGCATGCAGGCACTGATCACTGGCGGTGAAGGCGCTATGACGGATCCGGTAAAGGGTAACGTACTTGATTTTGTTCGCTTGAAAAAAGAAGAAACCGTACAAAAAAAAGAGCGTAAGCCACAAAAGCCACCAACACCAAAAGAGCCGCCACCACCAATGGAATCACCGCAAATGCAAAATAGTGATGCTACAGCAAATGCTAACAACTTTGACTTTGGTGCTAATGTAGATGCGGATGTAAATTTAGCCGGCGGGTTAGCACTTGAAACAAGTGATGGTGAATACTTACCGATTGTAAAGGTGGCCCCTGTTTATCCGCGCCGTGCGTTATCACGTGGCATAGAAGGCTACGTTATTGTTGAATTTACAGTAACTAAACAAGGCACTGTACGCGACCCACAAGTAGTAAAAGCAGAGCCTGAGTCACTTTTTGATAGAGCTGCGATGGATGCAGCCCTTAAATTTAAATATAAACCGCGCGTAGTAAACGGTGAAGCCGTTGAAGTTGCGGGTGTTCAGAACAAAATATCTTTCCAAATTAGCGGTTAATTAGTAATTAACCACGAGTAAACGGACAGAAATGCGAGGCGATTATGAAATTACTACCTACAGCTAAACTTTTAAAGTTAACACTATTTTGTACCGCTGCGATCAGTACAAGTATTGTTACACCAAGTGCTCTAAGCCTAATTCCAGGGCTACATGTAGCTACGGCATATGCAGAGCAAGAACAAAAAACGAAACGTGTACCAGCACTGCGTGAAAAGGTGTATAGCCAGCTTGCTCGTGCCCAAAAGCTTGCAGACGATGGTGATGTTAAAGCAGGCCTTGAAGCGCTTGATAGCATTCAAGAGCGAGCTGCAAGCATGAACTCGTACGAAGTGGCAATGATGCATAACTTTTACGGGTTTATTTATTACAACGAAAACGACTTACCAAAAGCGATTGCCTCGTTTGAAAAAGTGGTAGCAGAGGAAGCCATTCCTGAGTCACTTCGTTTAAGCACTACATTTAGCTTGGCTCAACTGGCTATGGCTAATAGTGATTACACTAAAGTTATCTCTTTTTTAGATGATTGGGACAGTATTAACACTCAGCCTAAAACAGAAGGCTATTACTTGTTAAGAGCCCAAACATACTATCAGTTAAAAGATTATAAAAAAGGGCTTGAGTACATATCTCAAGTGATTGCTTTAAGCGACAGCGAAGGCAAAACACCTAAAGAAAACTGGTTAGTACTACAGCGTGCAATGTATTACTCGCTTAATCAAACTGACAAAGTTGTTGAAGTGCTTGAGCGCATGGTAAAGCTTTATAATAAGCCTGAGTATTGGGTGCAGTTATCGGGTATGTATGGTGAAACAGGTAGGGAAAAACAACAGTTGGCGGTAATTGAAGCCGCTTACCAGCAAGGATTTTTAACCTCTAAATCTGATTTACGCCAATTAGCGCAAGTGTATTTATACAATGGTTTAGCGTTTAAAGCTGCAAAAGTGATGAGCGATGCCATTGATAAAGATATTGCTGAAAAAACAGCAAAAAACTACGCTTTTGTAGCCGAGGCGATGATCCAAGCTAAAGAAGATGAAAAATCTATTACCTACTTTGCAAAAGCTGCTGATTTATCTGAGCACGGTAAATACGATCAACGTTTAGCCGAAGTATTTGTTAATACAGAGCAATATGAAGAAGCCGCCGATGCAGCGCGTAAAGCACTTGATAAAGGTGGTCTTGATTTTGAATCAAATGCATTTGTTGCACTGGGTATGGCGCAGTACAACATGCAAAATTTTGATGCATCAATTTTAGCGTTTGAGCAGGCAGAAAAACATAAAAAATCTCAGCGTTTAGCACAGCAGTGGATCAAATATGTAAAGCGCGAAAAAGTGCATGCAGAAACACTTAGAACAGCTTTACTGTAAATTTTAAAGCGCTTTACTAATTAACAAGTAACGCGTGTAAAACCAGTTCATAATCGCAATACTAAAACCGCCTCAGGGCGGTTTTTATCGTTTCTAAAAGCATCCAATTGTTTGATTTTAAATAAGTTACTTTTGTCATCTTATGGTTATTAAACTGTAACTACTTTGTCATAAGTCTCCCGTATTGTAACCGCAGCTAAACTCAAGTGACCTTAAAGCATTATTTAAGTGTTTTATGGTGACTTGAGTTTATTTGAGCACCTAAAAAATAATTAAATACTTTAACGGAGTGAACAATGAAATTATCTGACTTATTCAAAGTAAGTTTGATTGCAACTGCAGTATCTTTAGCTGGTTGTGGTGGAGACTTAGTAGTATCTGAAGGCGACACAACTATTAATGAAGGTGATACAGTAACCAACGTTATTGAAGGCGGTGACGATACAAGTGGTGAAACGTCATCACGTGATGATTCACAAAATGCTACCACTGGCTTTCCTACTGATATTGATAATGCACTAACTCAAGGTTTAGCAACTGATGTTTCTAGTGAGTTTACATCTATTACAGATAAGCCCGTTTATCGCTTAGCTGCAGATACTGTGTTTACTACTGATGTATCATTAACGAACGACGCACACTGGATCTTAAATGGCCGTACTGCGGTTGGTAATGATCGCGCAGATAATGCCAAGCTTTATATTCAGCAAGGTACAACGATTATTGGCGAAACAGGAGATGACTTCCTAGTTGTTCGTCGCGGTTCACAAATTGAATCGGTAGGGACTGTAAGTCAGCCCATTACAATGACCTCAATTCAAGATGTTACAGCTCAAGAAACAACGATTGGTCAGTGGGGCGGTTTAGTATTATTAGGTAACGCGCCAGCAAATTCTTGCGGCGACCAAGAAGGTGAAGCAACAGCTGATGAACTTGCTAATTGTGGTGTGTCGGCTGAAGGTGATGCAGGTCAGTTTGGTGGCGATATCAGTGATGATAATTCAGGTACTTTAAAGTATGTACTTGTTAAGCAAGCCGGTAAAACGTTAGGTAATGGTGATGAGTTAAATGGTATTACGTTTGCCGGTGTTGGCTCTGCAACTACGGTTGATTATATTCAAGTACATGAAAATCTTGATGATGGTATTGAGTTCTTTGGTGGCACAGTTAATGTAAGCAATGTTGTACTTACAAATATTGGTGACGATTCGCTAGATTGGTCTTTTGGTTGGACGGGTTCGGCTACTAATGTTTACATTCAACAAGCGGCTAACGTAGGCGATAACGCTATCGAAGCTGATAACTCTGAATTTGATTCAAGTGCAACACCATTAACTTTACCTACTATTTCAAACGTTACAATTGTGGGTGCTGAGGGCAATAACGGCATTCGTTTACGTGCGGGTACTGCTGGGGTTCTTAAAAATGTATTTGTAACGGGCCCAGCTACTTATGAAAACTGTTTACGTGTAGGTTCAGATTCAGTACCTCGTGCTGAGGATGGCACACTTACGATTACAAACTCTATTGTTGCTTGTCAAACTGCAGCGAATAACTTTGGCAGCGAAGTTATTAACGGTGGCGATGTACAATCTTGGTTTGAAGGCCAAGACGCTAACCAAACACTTACCCCAGCTGATTTAATGCTAGATGACAACGGTTATACTCCTCTTGCTGGCTCGCCACTTATTGCAAATACGCAAGTTGGTGCATTTGATGGCTCAACTAATTGGATGGAAGGTTGGACTGTTGGTATCAATGGTGGCTTCCCTACTGATATTGATAATGCGCTTGCACAAGGCTTAGCATCAGATGTTTCTAGCGAATTTCCGGAAATTACAGATAAGCCAGTATATCGCTTAGCTGAAGATACAACGTTTACAGCGGATGTAACACTTACAAATGACGCACATTGGATTTTAAATGGCCGTACAGCAGTAGGTAATGACCGTGCAGACGCTACAACACTTTATGTTCAAGCCGGCACGACATTAATTGGTGAATCAGGTGATGACTTTTTAGTTGTTCGTCGTGGTTCGCAAATTAACGCAAATGGTAATGCAACTGCACCTATTACAATGACATCTATTGAAGATGTAACAGGCGCTGAAACAACAATTGGTCAATGGGGCGGTTTAGTACTTTTAGGTAATGCTCCTGCTAACTCGTGTGGCGATCAAACTGGTGAAACGACTGCTGAAGAATTAGCTAACTGTGGTGTATCTGCAGAAGGTGACGCTGGTCAGTTTGGTGGCGATATTAGCGATGATAATTCAGGTGTACTTCGTTATATTGTCGTTAAGCACGCAGGTAAAACTCTCGGTAACGGCGACGAGCTTAATGGTATTTCGTTTGCGGGTGTAGGCTCTGCAACAAAAGTAGAATATATCCAAGTTCATCAAAACCTTGATGATGGCGTTGAGTTTTTTGGTGGTACTGTAAATGTTCGTAACATAGTACTTACTGATATTGGTGATGATGCATTTGATTGGTCGTTTGGTTGGACTGGTCGTGCGCAAAATATTTATATTCAACAAAGTGCTGTTGGTGGTGATAACGCTATTGAAGCGGATAACTCAGAATTTGATTCAAATGCTACACCTTTAACAAAGCCACTAATTTCTAACGTAACAATTGTAGGTGCTGATGGTACTAACGGTGTTCGTTTACGTGCAGGTACAGCGGGTGTTCTACGTAATGTAGTAATTACAGGGCCTGAAGGTTACTCAAACTGTTTACGTGTGGGTTCTGACTCTGTAGCAAATGCAGAATCTGGAGAGCTTTCTATTGAAAACTCAGTAGTGGCATGTAGTGAAGATAATAACTTTGGTAGTGAAGCAATTGGTGGTGGTAATGTTCAATCTTGGTTTGAAGGCCAAACAGGTAACCAAACGCTGACAGCTGCTGGCCTTAGTTTAGCAACCGATGGCTTTACACCTAAATCTAGCTCACCATTATTAGGTTCGGGTGTTGATTCGTCAGACCTTGATTCGTTCTTTACTAAAACAGATTATATTGGTGCGTTTGATGGCGATAATAACTGGATGGATGGTTGGACAGTTGCTATAACGCCAAGTTTTCCTGATGATATTCAAAACGCCTTAGAGCAGGGTTTTGCTACTGATGTATCAGCAAGCTTTCCTGAAATCACAGACAAGCCAGTTTATCAGTTAACTTCTGATGTTGTATTCACTTCAGACGTAACATTAACTAACGATGCACATTGGATTCTAAAAGGCCGTACAGCCGTAGGTAATGACCGCGCTGATGAAACGACTTTATATGTTCAATTTGGTACTACGCTTATTGGCGAGTCGGGTGATGACTTTTTAGTTGTTCGCCGTGGTTCTAAAATAGAGGCTGTGGGCAGTGCAACTCAGCCAATTACTATGACGTCTATTGAAGATGTTACTGGTGGCGAAACGACTATTGGTCAATGGGGCGGTTTAGTGCTTTTAGGTAATGCACCGGCTAACTCGTGTGGCGATCAAGAAGGCGAAGCTACCGCTGATGAGCTTGCAAACTGTGGTGTGTCTGCTGAAGGTGACGCTGGCCAATTTGGTGGTAATGACCCAGAAGATAACTCAGGTACTTTAAAATACGTGGCAGTTAAACAAGCAGGTAAAACGCTTGGTAACGGAGATGAGTTAAACGGCATTACGCTTGCTGGTGTTGGTAGTCAAACAGAGCTTGATTACATTCACGTTCATGAAAATCTGGACGATGGTGTAGAATTTTTCGGTGGTACTGCAAACATCAGTCACCTGGTTTTAACTAATATTGGTGATGACTCACTAGATTGGTCATTTGGTTGGACGGGTAAAGCGCAATACGTACTTATCAAGCAAGCTGACTCAACAGGTGATAATGCAATTGAGGCGGATAACTCTGAGTTTGATTCAAGTGCAACTCCACTCACAATGCCTACAATTTCTAATGTTACTATTATTGGTAATGTTGGGGTTAACGGTATACGTCTACGTGCAGGCACTGCGGGTATGCTTAAGAACGTGGTTGTGACAGGCGGGGCAGATTATTCAAATTGTTTACGTGTAGGTTCAGATTCAGCTCCTCGCGCAGAGGATGGTACATTAACTGTTACTCACTCAGTTGTTGCATGTGAAACGGCAAATAACTTTGGTACGCAAGCTATTGGTACTGGTAATGTTGAGTCTTGGTTCTTAGGTCAAACAGGTAACTCTGTGCAAGCAGCCACAGACCTTGGTTTAGCAGATAATGGATATATGCCTTCGGCTGAGTCATTACTGTTAGGTAATGGTTTTGATTCTTCAAGCCTAGATAGTTACTTTGATTCAGTAGATTACATTGGTGCAATGGATGCACAAACAGACTGGACAGCAGGTTGGGTTAAGGTAGGTCTTTAATCCAAACCACATTATAGCCGAGCGAAAGCTCGGCTAATGTCTTGTTTTGTTTCGGAGTATAAAAATGAAATCTTTTAAACCCTCTTCTCTTGTTCTATGTAAACTAAATTGCGCAGTTATGGCTGCAATTATGGGGCTATCAGTAAACACAGCTATAGCAGCCGAAGCCGAAGAGCAAGAAATAGAAGAAGTAGTTGCTGTAGGGCAACGATTAAAAGGCAGTGCGGGTGCGGTACTGCAAGAGCGTCAAAATCAGGCATTTGTTGCTGATATTATGGGTGCTGATCAAATATCACGCACAGGTGATGGCGATGCAGCTTCAGCGCTTCGTCGTGTGACTGGTTTAACCTTAGTCGATGGTAAATATATTTATGTTCGTGGTTTGGGTGAGCGTTATTCAAGTACCCAACTTAATAGCATGTATGTTCCAAGTCCAGATCCCACTCGATCAGTTGTTCCACTGGATTTATTTCCATCGGATATTATTGAAAGTTTAAGTGTGCAGAAATCGTTTTCTCCTGATATGCCAGCGCACTTTGGTGGTGGTAATGTAAATATACGCACCAAATCTATTCCTTCTGATTTTTTGTTTAAAATACAGTTAGGTACTTCATATAACACCTCTAACAGTGACACCGGTTATTTTTACAGTGGTGGTGATGATGATTGGATGGGGCGCGATGATGGTACACGTGCTTTACCTTCATTAATTTCTACAGCGCTTAAAAGTGATGCAGGACTTGAAGGTGACAGCAGTACTACGCTTGAGCAGCGTCAAGCGCTCCTACAATCTCTAGATTGGCAAGTTGGACCTACTGAGAAAGACGTTGATCCAGGCATGAATTTTTCAGTAGCACTAGGTGATAGGTTTGAGTCTGAAGTAGGTACTTTTGGCGTTCTTGCAGCTGTTTCCTATGACAATGAATGGGAAGTAGTTAAAGAGCAAAGCGGTACAAATTTAGGGAGTTTGGGCTGCGAAGATAAATGTTTTGCACAAACTTATGATGGCATATCTACTGAACAAACCGTTCGTTGGAGTGGCACATTAAATTTAGGTTATGAATTTAATAATAACCATAAATTTGAACTAACGAATATAGCTCTTCATGATATGAGTGACAGAGTGCGTAATCGTGACTTTTTCGATGCTAACGAGTCTGAAGAAGGTGTTACTGAGTTACGCCGTGTTGACGTTATGTATGAAGAGCGTGAAATGTTCTCTACGCAGCTCAAAGGGACGCATAATTTTCCTGAATTAGAAAATTTATTTTTTGATTGGTATGCAGGTACAAGCCGCGCCAACAGAGATGCTCCAGGTGCATTAGATGTTGTTTTTCAAACTAACTTAAATGATGGTGTATTTGAATCAGAGCAGTTACAAGATGTTGCTGCAACAAACGTAACACGTGATTATCAAACTTTGCATGATGACGTAGATACATATGGTTGGAATATGGGCATCCCGTTTTATGGTGATGGCTATGAGTTAGAGCTTAAGGTGGGTGGCGATTTTTCTGAAAAAAAACGTGATGCAAGTAATATTCAATTTGGTATTACGCACCGTGGTATAACAGATGAATATACATTTGGCTCAAACATAGACCAAATTTTTTCTGACGAAAATTTAGCTAATAGTGAGTTTTATACAAGTATTACAGGCTCTGGTATTTTTGATGATGGTACCGCAGATGGTGATAAGTACAGCGCTGCACATAAGTTAGACGCTTATTATTTTATGGCCGACTTTTTCTACGAAAACACATGGCGTATAACCGGTGGTATTCGTTGGGAAGACTTTTCTCAAATATCAGTGCCTTTTCAGGCTCATACTAATTTCTTTGATGGAACAATTGAAGAAGTGAGCGAAGTTGCAATAAAAGAAGATAACTTTTTTCCTTCTTTAGCAATTACTTATATTATGGATGAAGAAATGCAGTTTCGCTTAAACTTAAGTGAAACGACGATTCGCCCAGATATGCGTGATGTAAGCTCAACTTATTATGTTGACCCACTAACAGAGTTTTTAGTGCGAGGCTCGCCTACACTTCAAAGCTCTAAGCTAAAAAATGCTGACTTTAGGTTTGAGTGGTACATGCCTTCAGGAAACAATCTATCAGTTGCTTTGTTTTATAAAGATATTGAAAACCCAATTGAAATGGTTGAGTTAGCGGGTGTTGGTGGAGCTGCTCCGCAATTACTAACAGCAAATGCGCAGTCGGGTGAACTAACAGGTATTGAGGTAGACTTTTTAACTGACTTTAGTTTTATTCATAATGATTTATCTGCCATATTTTTATCAGGTAACGTTACTCTATCGGATTCAAGTGTTGAGCTTGGCATAAACGATGCTGATGGGGTTGATTCATTATTTGAACAACAACTAAAAGAGGCGTTGGAAGCTGACTCTGTTTCTAACATTGTTACTAATAATAAACGTCGTTTAGTTGGTCATTCTGAATGGGTAGCAAACTTACAAATGGGTTATGACTCTGCTGATGGTTTTCATTCTACTTCAGTTGTTTATAACGTGTTTGGGCCGCGCATAATCGTACCAGGTACGCGTGGTAACGAAGACGCAGAAGAAAAGTCATTTCATTCTCTTGATTTAGTTTATTCTTACTTCCCTAACTTTAATACTAAAGTTAATTTTAAAGTTAAAAATATACTTGGCCAAGAAAAAGAAATTGAACAAGAAAACTTAACACTTTGGCGTCAAGAAGAAGGCACTGAGTTTAGTTTAAGCTTTAGCTACGAGTTTTAATTTTCTACCCAAGGAAGGGGGATATAATAAAACCTAATTATCTATTAGCCCTGTATTTAATACAGGGCTTTTTTATGACTATGAAAAATATTTAAGTTCTACTTTATTCACTAGTTTTAGCGCGCTGGTGGTGTTATTTTGACATTAATGAAAATTAAATCTCACGCAATGAATTTAATTTTTAATGTATTAAGGCATCTTTTATGAATCAAACAGTGGAACAAACAATGAAAAAAGTAGGATTAGTCGGTTGGCGTGGCATGGTTGGCTCTGTGTTATTAGAACGTATGCAGCAGCAAAGTGATTTTGCCCATATCGACACCACCTTTTTCACCACCTCACAAGCGGGGCAACTTGGCCCTGATATTGCAGGCGACGCAAAACCATTGCTAGATGCAAGTGACATTAGCGAACTTGCTAAAATGGATATTATTGTTACTTGCCAAGGCGGTGACTACACCAATGCTGTATATCCAAAACTTCGAGAGTCGGGTTGGGATGGTTACTGGATTGATGCAGCTTCAGCACTGCGTATGAGTGAGGACAGCATAATAGTGCTAGATCCCGTAAACAAAGATGTTATTGAACAAGGCTTAGAGCAAGGCGTTAAAACGTTTGTTGGTGGTAACTGTACAGTATCGCTAATGCTACTTGCATTAGGCGGTTTATTTGAGCAAGACCTAATTGAATGGGTAAGCCCAATGACTTACCAAGCAGCCTCTGGTGCTGGTGCACGAAATATGAAAGAGCTTATTGCACAAATGGGCGCTATTCATGCAAGTGTTGCTGAGCAATTAGATAACCCAAGCTCTGCTATTTTAGAAATTGATAAAATAGTCAGTGAAACAATGGCGTCTAAAGACTTACCACAAGACCAATTTGGTGTGCCATTAGCGGGCAGTTTAATCCCGTGGATTGACGTACCTATGCCAAGCGGTCAGTCTAAAGAAGAATGGAAAGCGCAAGTAGAAGCGAATAAAATTTTAGGCTCTTCTAAGCAACCAGTACCTATTGATGGTTTATGTGTACGTATTGGCGCTATGCGTTGTCATTCACAAGCGATGACCATTAAATTACGTGAAGATATTAGCGTAGAAAAAATTGAAGAAATTTTAGCGTCTCATAATGAGTGGGTTAAGGTAATTCCAAACGAGCGTGAAATTAGTGCCACAGATTTAACACCGGTTAAAGTAACGGGCACTTTAAGCATTCCTGTTGGGCGTATTCGTAAATTAGCGATGGGACCAAAATACATTAGCGCATTTACAGTAGGCGATCAGCTTTTATGGGGCGCGGCAGAGCCACTTCGTCGTATGTTACGCATAATTGTTGATGGTGAGTAATACCAATTCGCAATAATACTCAATTAATTTGAGGGGTTAAATCTGACGTTAACTACGTTAAATATTTTTGATATAGAACAACTAAATAACGAAATTTTTGCCTTGTTATCGACACGATTTTCTTCCCTCAAAATAGATCACTTAATTAAGCGAATTGGTATAATATATAATCAGTATTAACAAAAGGGGTTGGCAATTTGCCAGCCCTTTTTAGTTTAATGGCTTATAAAACCGCTTAAGAGGCTAAAACAATACTTTTTTATGAATGTTCACTTTTGTTTATTATTGAACTTAAGTAAACTGTTTACATTGTGCAACAGCCTATTCAAGTAACATTAATGACCTCTCACACAAATAACTTTGCCAATAAGCGATTAGCATTTGTTAGCTCCTACTTTAGTTCTGCAATTGCTATAAACACGGTTGTTTCTTGTTTTCTTATTTTTAGCAGTATTAACCACAGCGCCTCGCAAGAAAAGCTTTACTGGCTTTTTACGTTATCATTTATTTCATTACTTCGAATAGCAAGCCATGTATTTGTTAACAACACCCATGCTTTTAAATATCACCTGTATTTTATAGGTTTATTATTAACGGCTTTAACATGGGCTGCTTTTCCTATTTTGTTTTATGAAAATATGCAAATGCAGGAAAAATTTGTATCATTGGTTGTTTTTAGCTCCCTCGCTGGTGGCGGTGTAAACGTTTTAGCTTCTGATATTCGTTCCTCCTTGTCGTATATAACCTGTTTACTGGTTCCTTTTAGTATTTTATTACTTTTACAGCCTATTGAAGATGAGAATGTACTAGGTGTTTTAGGGCTCGTTTTATGGTTTATTTTGTGTTTTATAACGGCTTCACGTAGTGCAAAAGATGTAAAATCATCAATTAATAACGAACTTAAGCTAGATCAATTTATTGAAAACTTAGAAAACGAAGTGCAACTTCGTACCGAACAAATAATTTCTTTAGAGCAAAAAGACAACCTAACTAAATTGTTTAACAGGGGGAGCTTTGTTTCTAATGTTGAACTTGATTTAGCCAATCAAAATGATGATATTAAAGCTGTTTTATTTTTAGATATGGATGACTTTAAAATCATCAACGATAAATACGGTCACGATTTTGGTGATTTTGTGCTGGCCCAAACAGGTAAACGATTAGTTGAAACACAAACCCAAGGCGACTTTATTGCTTGTCGATGGGGGGGGGATGAGTTTATTTTTTATTCTCGCACTAACACCGAAGATGAACTTTTTGACTGTGTTTTTAGATTAGTTAAAACCTTAACGAAAACAGTAAGCATGGATAGCTATCAAGTAAATCCCTCTTTTAAGGTTGGGCTGTATTTTACGCGCGAAAATTTTAATCTTGCAGAGGCGATTAAATACGCTGATGTAGCTATGTATGAAGGTAAGAAAAGCCGTAATGAAATATCGGTATTTGACGAGCGAATGCATGAATCGCTTAAAAGAGAAGAAGTACTTCGCAGCTCAATTAAAGAGTGCGTAGAAAAAGGTGACTTTCATCTGTGCTATCAACCTATTGTTGATATATGCACAAATGAAATAACCACGTTTGAAGTACTACTTCGTTGGCAGTTTAATGATGAATTTATTCCCCCTTCAGAATTTATAGATATTGCAGAGCGATATGGAAAAATTAATATACTCGGCGAATTTGTACTAGAGCAAGCCATTGCGAGCTTAAGTAAGCTAAATGCCGTAAATAGTAAGATTGGATTGTCGATTAATGTGTCGGTGTTGCAACTAGAAAACCATAACTTTTTAGATTTTTTAGTTGCGCTTTTAAATAGATACGCAGTTAAACCATACAATGTGCATTTAGAAATAACAGAAACAGTCATGATTAAAAATTTACCGTATTTGTCAAAAGTGATTACGGCCATAAAAAATACCGGTGTGCGTATTTCTATTGATGACTTTGGTACTGGGTTTTCTTCTATATCGGTTTTAAAAGAGCTATCAGTTGATTACATTAAAATAGACAAATCTTATATTGATAATATTTGTGAGTGCTCAAAAGATAAAAGTATTGTTTCTGCGGTAACTAACATGTCGCATATGATTGGTTGCCAAGTAATAGCGGAGGGCGTAGAAAACTCCGCTCAGTTAACGTTATTACAAAGCTTAGAAATTGATAAATACCAAGGTTTTATATTCAGTAAACCAGTTAGATTTGATCAAGCACTATCCTTGATATATTAAAGGTACTCGCTGTTTTTATTTAGTTAAGCATTGCTGCATAAACCCAATTTTTTGTAGCAATTTTAAATTGGTATAACCTTTGCTGTTAATACTTAAATTAGCCACTTTAACTTCACTTAGGCTATTAACGATGTATTTTAAATACGATTTACGTAGTGTTGTTACAATTTTGCGTAATTCTTACATGTTTAAAATGCTCATTTGAAAGTATTAGGTAAAGGAAATTACAATGAGCTCGGTTTCTAATGTATTTCATAGCAAATGGTTTAACTCATTTGCGGTTATTTTATTAGTCCTTATTATTGCCAGAATAGCTGCACCTTATGTGCTTCAGCAGTACGTAAATTATCAGCTAAAACATACGCAAGGTGTTACGGGGCATGTTGGTGATGTAGATTTGTTTTTATATCGCGGTGCCTACGCGATTGACGACGTTGAAATTTATGCTGTTGATGCAACTTCAGCTCCTAAGCCTTTACTGAGTATTCAAACTCTCGATTTTTCACTTGCGTGGTCAGCCCTTTTAAAAGGGAATTTAGTCACAAATATGGCTTTTACGCGTCCTGAGATAGTTATTTACGATAAAGACCCCAATGCTTCTGAGCAAAATAAACAAGTAAAAGATGAAACCACTTGGGTGGGGCTGGCGAATGACTTAGTACTGTTTTCTATTGATACCTTAATAATTGAGCAAGGCAAGTTAACCCTAGTTAACTCAACCAATAGCGGTGAAAAACCCACTTTTATATCAAATATTAATGCCAAAATTGAAAATATAACGAATGCGCAAAACCTATCAAAAACACTTGTGACTACTCTAAACGTAGAGGGGGCGTTAATGGGGGAGGCCGCATTAAAACTTGATGGCAAACTAGACCCTTTTAGCAAACACGCTAATTTTGATTTTAACGCAGAGGTACAGCGCTTCTCAGTTAAAAATCTCGACACTGTATTTAAAGTGTATACACCGTTTGATATTGAAGCGGGGGGTATTGATGGCGCAATGGAACTTGTGGCTAAAGATAATAACTTAAATGGTTATGTAAAAGCGGGGGTTCAAAACCTGAGTGTATTTTCTTGGCGAGAAGATATAGAAAAAGATGATGACGGTATCTTTACTGCTATATTTGAAGGCAGTGTAGATTTACTGGGCTCTATACTTGAAAACGATGAGTCTAAACTTGTTGCTGCACGCATTCCTATAGAGGGGCAATTAGATAATACGGATGTTTCGACTTTCCAAGCCGTTATTTCGGTTTTAAAAAATGCTTTTTTTGATGCGTTTAAAATGAAAGTGGATAATGTTATTTCTTTTGAAGATCCAAAGAGTGATGAATCTTTAAGTAATAAAAGTAATAAAAGTAATAAAAGTAATTAATGTATTTATATTTCCCAAATTAAACGTTTAACTCAAAGTAACACCAACATTATTGATATTGGTGTTACTTAGTCTAGATATTTCTATTTGTCTTTACTTAATAGCGCTTTAAGCTCTGCAATTTGAACTTGTAGCTCATTTACCTGACCTTGTGTTGCAGGTAGAGAATCGTTATCCGCAAGCTCTTCTCGGGCATTTCGGTGCTCCTCACTCATTACCTCAAGTATTGCACCTACCATCATGTTTAAAAATACAAATGCAGTTAAGAATATAAACGTAAGGTAATAAATCCAGCTTAATTCGTACACCGCCATTGTTTCGTACATTATGTCGGTCCAATCTTCAAACGTTGCTATTCTAAACAAGGTAAGCATTGATATTGAGACGTCTTGCCAAAGTACGGGGTTGATTTCAGCAAACATCATGCTACCCATTGCAGCGTATATATAAAAAATAACAAACATTAACAGGGCTATATAACCCATTTGCGGAATGGCTTTGAGCAATGAGTTAACCAATAAGCGCAGCTCTGGGATCATCGAAACCAATCGTAACACTCTAAATATGCGCAACAGCCTAGCAATTAACATTGTAGAGCCTGCAGCAGGGTATAAACTGCCCAATACTATGATAGTGTCAAATATATTCCATCCCTTAGAAAAGAAGTCTTTAATGCCTTTACTTGCAACAAAGCGGATTATTAGTTCAATTAAAAAGAATGCAGTAATGCCAACGTCCATCCAATTTAGAGCAAGCTCTACGGTAGGATGTAGTGAGTAAGTGTGTGCACCTACTGTAAGGGCAGAAACAATAATTACAGCTATAACAAATGATTGAAATATCTTGCTTTTGTCTATACGCTGAAACAACTTTTGTAACTGCGACATCATAGTAATAGATCCTTTGGATATTAAGATTTTATGGCGCTAATATACAATAGTATCGTAATAATTTAACGCTTTTTCGATATAGAAAGTGTAAGGAAATTTAATGTTTATCAATAAACTAAAAAGCAGCGCATTACTTATTATTGGATCATGTGTTTTGGCTGGCTGCAGCTCTGATGCACGTTTTCATGAATTACAATCGGCGCGCCTTGATGAGTGTAACTATAAAGCTGACAAAGAATATTACGAATGCCTAGATAAACAAGACTCTAACTACGAAGAGTTTAAAAAACAGCAACAAGCCCAGACTAAATAAGTAACCTTTATATTTATGACTAAAACTCAAAAACAGCGCGATAAGCAAATTCGCTTAGCGCTTACTAATGCATGCGAAGCAATAAAAGAAATGGTAATTGGTTTTGATTATCTAACGCATACAGTTGATTTAAATAACGAAGTAAACACGTTAAAAGTACAATGTTACTTTATTGATGAGGTAGCCCGTGAAGATGCAAAACCGCAACTTGATGAGTTAACGCAGATTATACTTAGCCAGCTAGCAGCTATTAAGTTGAACGCAAAACCAGCACACATCTCATTTTTAGCCAATTAACAGCGGTTTAGTTGGTATGACATCACATGGACGTTATAATTAGATAAATTATTTTTAGGGTTTAAATTATGGCTGTTCCTTCGCGTTCGCAAATTTCACCAGGTACCACAGTAAATATTGTATTAAAAGAAGATCAACGCAGCGGCACATTAACAGAAGGTGTGGTTGAGCGCCTTTTAACAAAATCACCAAATCACCCACACGGTATTAAAGTACGTTTAGAAGATGGTCAAGTTGGCCGAGTAAAAGAGATTTTATAATGGCAACGTTAACAGAGCAGGCTTTTTGGGATTTAGTAATAACGCCTGATTTAGGGCTCGATCCGCAAAGTGTGAGCGATAACCTAAAAACTAAACTTAATGATTTAAGCGATCAGCACCTTATTGATTTTGATAAACACTTTGGCATACATATGCGTAAATGTTTTACCTGGGATTTGTTTGGTGCCGCTTTTGTGATGGCTGGATGTAACGACGATTACGGTTTTAGCGAGTTTAGATGTTGGTTAATTTCGCGCGGTAAAACAGTATTCGAAAACGCTTTAGAAAATGCTGATTCGTTAGCGCAGTGTACACCTGTTTATTACTTAAACGAGCAGCCTTACCCGTATATTGATGAGTATGATTTAATAGCCGGTTTATTATTTGAAGAACGCAGCGAAGACGAATTACCGTTTATTCCATCAGGCAGTGATGAACCTAAAGGTAAACGTTTTAAAGACAAACCTAAGTTCTTAAAGCAAAGCTACCCTTTATTATTTGCAAAGTACTGGCAATAAAACAAACAGTAATTTGTGCGCTATTTAAACAATTTAATGAGTTCAATTTCCCTACAAGTAAGCGCATTGATATAAATCGTTTTGTTGTTTAAGTACGTATTAACTAAAGTACTTAACAGCAAAATGGTTTGTAATGCAGTATCTAGGATGAATCTTTGTGGATTTAAATGTGTTCAATCTAAGGGGTTTATTTGTGGCACGAGGTTTGTGACCTAATGGGAACGGTAATTGCTCTTGCGTTATCTTACTGGCTTACACACATGTAAAAATCAGTAATAGTCGAGCAAAGCTCCCTTAGCTGCTCGTGTCTTGGTTCCTGAATACGACTTCTCTCCTTTTATAGTAAATCTCTGTTATAGTTGTTAAAAGTTATAAAAGCTAAGTGATTAGGCATTTTGCTATTATTTAACACGCTGACTCACGAGGATACACCCACGAAATGAAATATTTAACACTCGCTTTATTAACTGTCGCTTTTACAAGTGCAAATGCTTTTTCTGAGCCGAGTAATAAAACACGATTTATACCGCTTTTAAAGTCAAAATTGGGAGCCTACGAAGTTGTGTCGAGCAACTCAGGGTTATGCGTTAACAGCAATTTGAGTTTGACAGATGAAAGTGATTTAAGTGCTGGTTTTAAACTTGGTGAGCAAATTGTATTTGGATCGCTCCACAATGGTACCCGAACCATTAAAAAACCAAACTTTTGCTTTATAACCAGCACGCTTAAATATAAAAGTGATGGCCTTGAAAACGGCTTAAGAATGAGCCGTTGTGAAAGCCCAGCAAACGAAAAAACAATCAGTCAAAGTATCAAGTTTTTAGCTGATAACACACTCAAATACACATTGAGCGAACCCAATGTAGAGTGCACATTTAAAAAAGCAGATGAGAGTAAATAAAGCATCTAGTAAGTAGCAAATCATTCGCAGTATATTTTAGGGATATCGCGCCAACGCGTAGTGTACTGCGGCGACAAAAAATCACGGTTCATGTGCCACCGGTCATTTAATTTACTACTTGCAAGGCTTAGCATTCCTTTTCCGTATCGATTGTTAATTGTGTCTAGGCATTGCATAAGTTTTGGATTATCAGGGCTTTTATTAAATAAGTCATTTTGCTGAAACTGTTCTGATATTAGCTCTACCGCGCCCACACCACATTTATAAAACCGTATACCGGGTTGGTAAATCTTATTAAATACCTCAGATACAGCATTAGCCATCACGCAGGTGTCGTTAGTGGGTGAGGGGAACTTATACACAAAAGACTTTTTATAATATTTATTTTCGTGCGCGCCACTGGCTGCAAAAATATAAAGCTGGTGAGTGAGCGAGTGTTGCGCTCTTAGTTTATTAGCCACTGTGGTTACATGGTTAATTAGCGCTGTTTTAAGGGCTGTTGGCTCACATATGCGCTCTCCAAAACTACGGGTCGAATAAATCTCTCGCTTATCTTGTCGTACATCATCCCAGTTTAAACATGTTATCCCGTTAAGCTCGCTTACTGTGCGTTCAACAACCACACTAAATGCACGGCGCATTGCTCTAGGGTTTTGCTGAGCAAGATCCCAGGCGGTGTGTATATTCATTATTTCAAGTTTTTTAGCTAGCCGCCGGCCTATCCCCCATACATCTTCGCAGCTCATTCTTTGTAAAATAGCTTGGCGAGTTTGTTCGCTATTTATTACTGCTACACCATTAAAACCACTGAGCTTTTTAGCGGCATGGTTAGCGGCTTTTGCTAAAGTAGGGGTCGGGCCAAAACCAACACCTACAGGAAGTTTTGTTTCGCGCCATACTGTGCGCCTTATTGTATGACCGTATTCATGCCAGTCTTTAATTAATGATGTGTAGCCATCAAAGTGCAAAAACGATTCATCAATACTGTATATGTGCTGTGTATCGCAAAAGCGAGCGATGATATTCATCATTTTGTCGCTTAAATCAGCATAAAGCTCGTAATTGCTAGAGCGAATAACAACGTTGTTTTGCTCAAGTAAATGCTTAACTTTAAAGTACGGGCCAAATTTAGGAATATTTAAGCGCCGAGCAATAGGGCAAATAGCGCATACACAGCCATCGTTATTGGTAAGTACAACCACGGGTTTGGATCGAATAGCAGGGTCGAATACTTTTTCGGCACTGGCATAAAACGACACAGCATCAACTAAGGCATACATTTTAGTAACTCTGGGCTTTGCCTGTGCATTCTTATTGATAGCGTTACTACGCCTTCGAGCTGAAACTCGTCTGCAGAGGTGAGTTGTACAGGCTTATGTAAAGAAGACGCTGAAAGCAGCCGTGCATTGGTTTTATCAAGCAGCTTGCATACAAAAAGACCATTTAAGTTAGCAACAATAACGTCACCATTTTCTGCAGGCTCTGCACGGTCAATAACTAATAAGTCCCCTTCAAAAATTCCGACTTCTTGCATAGAGTTACCCGATGCTAGGCCAATAAAGGTAGCATTTGGGTGCTTTATTAAAAGCTCATCAAGGGTTACACCTAGCTCGGTGTACTGCGCTGCGGGCGATTCAAAACCACACACGCCTGCTTCTATATAAATGGGAATGACAAACATAACACAACCTAAAACGCATATACTGTATAAGTGTACAGTATATGCGTTTTGTGTAAGTTATGCCAAGAAATGTATAACCGATCAATCCATATTTTTGATCATTTGCTGTGCGATATCTAAAAAGTCTTTGATTTGCTGAGGGTTTAAGTTTTTACACATTTGATTATTTATTTTCTGCTCTGAGGCTAATAACTTATCAAAAAGAACTTTGCCTTGCTCTGTGAGCGACAAAATAAAGCAGCGCTTATCGTGCTCACTTGCCTGTTTATTTATTAAATTTAAGCCAATAAGATCTTTAATTAAACGTGCTATTTGTGCTTTGTCGCGCTGCGTTTTAGTAACAATATCGTTAGCCGTACAGTTATTTACGCTCGCAATAATATGTATGCAGCGTACGTGCATAGCATTAATACCAAGTTCGCCTGCGTTAATTGCTTCACGAATTGTAACGCGGTAATTTTGCATCAATTCAAATAGCGTATTTGATAAAGGTGTATTCATAAAACTCTCAATATAGTTGACAAAGTCAATTAATTTGTTATAGTTGATTTTATCAACCAATGGGGCGTTGTGCAATGTCTGCTTTTATAGCAGCCAATTATTATACCAATCTGCTTATATATGGGGTCTATTTAACGTTAAGAAAATTATGCTAGAACTAGGCTAAAATTTTTGTATCTAGTTGTTCTAAATAAAAAATTTTTAACAACGTTATAGTGCAATTTAATTCGTTAAATTGATCAAAGATTTATGCAAGTTGGTATTAAAGTCCAAGTTTTGTAAAACGAGGTAATGCATGGGTAAACAAATTCGCAAAGCTAACATATTAAGTACGCAGCAAATCACACCACACCTACAACGCATTGTTGTAGGCTCTGATGATTTTAACGACTTAACCTCACAGCACATTGGTAACTATGTAAAAGTACTGATCCCAAAAAATAGTGAAGTAGATTTTAACTTAAAAACAGCGTGTATGCGATCTTACACAATAAGGCATGTAGATGCACAAACAGGCGCGTTAACACTTGATTTTGTTATAAATATGCACCAAGGCCCTGCAACTGACTGGGCTAAAATTGCAAAAGTAGGTGATGAGGTAGGTATTGCAGGCCCAGGCCCTAAAAAGCTAGATAATTATGGGCATTCGCATTATGTGTTGCTAGGAGATTTAACATCGGTAAATGCAATAAAGGGGTATATACAGCAATTACCTTTATTTTCAAAAATTGATGCCTTTGTACATGTACCCACCGAAAAAGACATTATTGATTTAGAAACAAGCCGCGATGTTAATTGGCTTGTTACCGACAATGCTGACGAAACGCTACTTAGCGCGCTTCAAAATTTGCACATTACAGCAGAGCCTCCCATTGTATTTATGGCATTGGAAGCTGGGCTTGTGCGTAAAGCAAAGACATTGTTAACAGAGCAATTTAATATACCACGCGGTAATATTGTTTCCTCAGGGTATTGGAAAAAAGGCGTGGATTCAGAAGGCTATAAAAAGCTGCGCCAACGTGATGCACAGCTTGCTTGAATACCTTAGAGCAAAATAACATATACCTATTTTGCTTTAATACCACTGTGTAACTTGAATTGACCTAATAGCAGACCCATTTAAGTGTTTTATGCTAATGATGTAATACATTGTTAGCATGCATTTTTAGGAGCTGCTATTTTGTTAAATTCCATTCCTTTTTCGTTATTAGAACTTGCCCCCATGATCAAAGGGGACAGCGTTACTAACACTCTTCATAAAAGTACTAAATACGCCCAACGTGCAGATGAGCTTGGCTTTAAACGTTTTTGGCTTGCTGAGCATCATAATATGCCAGGTATAATTTGTGCGGCCACTTCAATTTTGGTTGGCCATATTGCAGGTAATACCAAAAAGATACGCGTTGGATCGGGCGGTATTATGCTGCCAAACCACTCCCCATTAGTTGTTGCTGAACAATTTGGTACGTTAGAGAGCTTATATCCAGGGCGAATAGATTTAGGGCTAGGGCGTGCCCCAGGTAGCGACCCTGTAACGAGTCGTGCATTAAATAACGATATGAGCCGTGCAGAAAACTTCCCGGGTGAGGTAACTGAGCTGCAAACATTGTTAGGTCCTTACAACGGTACGCACCCTATACGTGCTATACCGGGTGAGAATACAAACGTTCCTATTTGGTTATTAGGCTCGAGTTTATTTAGCGCGCAACTAGCGGCGCAAAAAGGGTTACCGTATGTATTTGCAGGGCATTTTGCACCGCGCTTTGTGCACGACGCAATAGCTTTGTATAAGCGCGAATTTAAAGCATCAAGCGTACTTGATAAGCCATACGTAATGCTTGCACTGCCTTTAGTGGCAGCAGACACCGACGATGAAGCGCAATACTTGTCGACTACTTCTAAGCAACGTGTGCTCGAACTTATACGCGGTAATGAGCTGTGGTTAAAACCACCCGTTGAAAGTATGGACGGGTTGTGGAGCGAACAAGAACGCGCTCATGTAGAGAACTTTTTAAGTCTAAGCGTAGTAGGCGGACATGTAAGTATTAAACACAAGTTAGAGATGATAGCGAAACAGCTAGAAGTTGATGAGTTTATATTTACCAATGATGTATTCGATAGTGAAAAACGCCACCGTGCACTCGAAATTTTAATGGAAATAAAGCACTAAAATATAGTTAGTTAAGCAAGCGTACACTCTGGGCTTGTTAACATACAGACATCATCAAAAGTTAAACTTTTTTAACTCATTTTATTAACTTTAAGTGATGTCTGTATTTGTTATTTAAATATTCAAAGTAAATTTGATTGCTATTTTTAGTACATATTTTGCTTTATATACCGTTCTGTTTTTTCAATTGAACTGATTTAAACAATCAATTTTAAGATATCACTTTTGTTTTTTATAATGTAGCTATTAAACCAGACATCATAAAATTAAAGGCAGGTACACCGTGAACTCTCTAAACACCGCAACAGCTAATTCAGTTAACAAAACAGCGCAGCCAAAAGTTGCTCTGATTGCTGAAGGTGGCGGGCAGCGAGGGATATTCACAGCTGGCGTACTTGATGCTTGGTTAGAGCAAAGCTATGACCCATTTGATTTATTTATTGGTACTTCAGCGGGTTCGCAAAACTTAACTAGCTACTTAGCGCGTCAAAAAGGCTACGCTAAACGCCTGATTAGAGGACTTTCGCGTAATAAGCGTTTTTTTCAGCTTGGTCGCGGATTAGTGGGTAAGCATATAGTTGATTTAGATTGGTACTTTGACAAAACCACTGAAGTAAACAGAGCTATAGATTTCAAAACAGCGAAAACTAGTTTAGGTGAGCGTGAACTACTTATAACAGCAACAAACGCACGAGACAGAAAAGCTTATTACTTATCGCCTACAGGTGATAGCGGTCAATGGCGTGATTTGTTAAAGGCTTCTAGCGCACTTCCGTTTTTATACAAACAAGGTGTAAAGTTAACACCTTGGTTAAACGCAAAAGCAGCGAATGAAACACATCTTGTTGAAGAACAAGCACAGAGCGATTTTTATCTAGATGGCGGTTTAGCCGCTCCACTTCCCGTGCGTGAAGCTTACAACCGAGGTGCACGTAAAATTGTTGTAATAAGAACGGTTGACGCTAACTTTCAAGCGCAATCTGCATGGGTACAAAAGCTAAGAACATTTGCTATAGCATCAGGTTATTGTCCAAAAACATTGGACTACTTAATACAGCACGAAAAAGCGTATTTAGATGAGCTTGAGTTTATTGCAAATCCACCAAGTGATGTGGAAATAATACAAATTTTTGCAGACGAAAAACTGCATAGCAAATTATTAGGTAGTTCAAATAACGATTTACGTTTTGATCATAAATTAGGCTTAGCTGCAGGTCGGTCTTATTTAGCGCAGCAAAGCCAATTTGAGATCAGCAATACGCATAACTACTCACAAAGCGAGTATCGTTACAATTAAGCAAATTGGATACCCAAATCATGAATAATACTGCGACTTAAAGTTGCAGTATTATTCATTTAAATGCCTTTTATTTAAATGACACCCACCCTAATTTGTACATTTATTGCCTTTTATTTAAATGGCACCCATCTTAATTTGTGTATTTATTAACCTTGTCTATACTTTATAAAATTTTAAAGTGAGCATGATGCCTGTGGCTACTGCACGAAAAAGACAAATAAGCCTCTCCAATACACGTTACTATCACTGTATTTCTCGGTGTGTGAGACGTGCTTACCTATGTGGAATTGATACACAAACAGGCAAAAGCTATGAGCATCGTAGAGATTGGGTAGAGGAACGTTTATTATTTTTGGCGAAGGTATTTTGTATTGATATTTGTGCTTACGCGGTAATGAGTAACCATACACATTTAGTACTTTATATAGATGACAAAAAAGCAAATAGGCTTACAGATAGAGCTGTTTGTATAAGGTGGCATAAAGCATTTAAAGGGACGAATATATCTAAGCGTTACCTTGAAGGTGAATCGCTATCAGATATAGAAAAAATGTTACTAAAACATAGTATAGTGAAATTTAGAAATCGTTTAAAAGATATTTCTTGGTTTATGCGTTCGTTAAACGAGAATATAGCAAGGCAAGCTAATAAAGAAGACGATTGTACAGGCCGTTTTTGGGAGGGGCGCTTTAAATCTCAAGCTTTACTGGATGAGCCTGCACTATTAGCTTGCATGGCATATGTTGACTTAAATCCTATAAGGGCAAAAGTTTCACAGAGCATTCAAACATCATCATTTACCAGTATTAAAAAACGAATTGAACATGCAATAGCAGGTAATCAGCCAAAGTTTTTAGCTAAATTTGTAGGAAAGCTCTCACAAAAGATAAGTAAAGGTTTACCATTTGAGTTTAAAAACTATCTAGAATTAGTAGAGCAAACAGGAAAGTGTATAAGGGCAGACAAACCAGGTTATATAAATCAAAGTACAACGCCTATATTAAAAACATTAAACATAACCGAAAAAAACTGGCTTAAACTAACAACCCGCTTTACTAAGATATTTCATGGTGCTGTTGGTAAAGCCGAAAATATAGAAATCTACTGCAATAATCAACATTTCAAACGAAGACCCAATATCAAAAATAGCCAAGCTTTAACTGCTTAGTTTTACTATTTAATACAACTTATCAAAGTTTAGACTGAATGTACTCAGGGTTTTAATTCATCTGCGATTTAGATAAATAGAAGCTTCTAATCAATTAGTTGGTGTAGCTAAAGAAATTAACCGCATATAAAAGAAACAATAAATAATTTTTAAGTGTTTAGTCCCTCAATTTTTAAAAATTTAAATGGGTGTCATTCTAAATTTTAAAATAGTAAAAAATCATAGTGAATACTTAAAACATTATAAATGGGTGTCATTTAAGTATTCGTAAAAAATCATAGTGAATACTTAAAACATTATAAATGGGTGTCATTTAAGTATTCTTTTAAATATTAAAAATAACTTAAGTTGATGAAAGCAATATGCTTGTTTCACTATTTAAAATACCATCAATTTCGCGTACTTGCCTTAGCACTCCATCAAACTCACTTAAATTTGCAGCTTGAAGCTCTGCAACTAAATCCCATGCACCATTGGTGGTGTGTAATTTTATAAGCTCGGGTATTCCGCGCATTGTTTTAATTACTTGTGAGGTAGATTTACCAACGACTTCTATCATCATAATTGCGCGCACGGCTTCTGTTTCTATGTGTTCGTGAACGCGTACAGTAAACCCTAATATTGCGCCTGAGCTAACTAATCTGTCTAATCTATTTTGCACTGTCCCGCGTGATACATTTAAAGAACTGGCTAAAGCTGAAATAGAAGCGCGGCCGTCTTTTCGTAATTCAGCTATTAAAGCATTATCAAGAGAGTCATAAATGTAAGGAGTCATAAATCAAACCTTTAAAAGAAGTTACTGACAAAAATACATAAATTGTACATAACTTCATAGCAAAATGATAAAAATTAGTACTATTTGTGTAATTAATTGCCATATTAAATAGCGTGAAGCCTCGCTAAACTTGTTTTAAATTAACTAATACATTATTCAAGAGGTTTCAGCATGAGTCATTTTATAGCACAGCCAAAACAAGGCGTTCCATTTGTTAGCGTTCAGGCAATGGTTAAGCTTATAAATAGCTTAGGGGTCGAAAACGTTTTGCTAGATCTAACACATAAATTAGAAACCGACTTTGCCCGTTGGACTGAGTTTGATAAGTCACCTCGCTATGCAGCACACTCACCAGAGGGTGTAATAGAGCTAATGCCAGTGAGTGATGGCCAAATGTTCAGCTGTAAATATGTAAATGGTCACCCAAAAAACACCTTTAGAGAACTTCAAACAGTCGCTGCTTTTGGTATTTTAGCCGATGTAGATAGTGGCTATCCGGTTATGATAAGCGAAATGTGTTTACTAACAGCACTACGTACAGCCGCAACTTCTGCAATGGTAGCTAAATATTTAGCACCTAAAAACTCGACAACCCTTACTTTAATAGGCAACGGTGCTCAATCAGAGTTTCAGGCACTCGCTTTTAAAGCGGTACTAGGTATTACGCATATTCGTTTATACGATATAGATAAAAGCGCCTCTAAAAAAGCATTTGCTAATTTAAGTGCATGCGGGTTAAACGTGACTATTTGTAATAGTGTACAAGAGGCAGTAAAAGGGGCCGATATTATCACTACCTGTACTGCTGATAAAACTAACGCTACTATTTTAACAAATGACATGATCCCACAAGGTGTGCACATTAATGCCATAGGTGGTGATTGCCCAGGTAAAACAGAGTTAGATGCTAGATTGCTTGAGCGTGCTAACGTATTTGTTGAGTACGAGCCGCAAACTCGAATAGAGGGCGAAATTCAACAAATGAGTCCAAGCTTTACAGTAACTGAGTTTCATAACGTTATTAATAAGCAGTCGCTTGGGCGTACTAGCCAAGATGAATTAACCATTTTTGACGGCGTTGGCTTTGCGAGCGAAGACTTTACCGCACTGGTATTTATACGCGATGAGTTAATTAAAACGGGCGAGTTTGCTTTGCTTGATTTAATTACACAACAAGCGGACCCTCGTAATTTATTTTCAGTGCTTAGTGATCAACCATTAGTAAAAGAGCATGTGGCATGATCGAAGTAAACCAAGCCCCCAGAGCTGTAGTGATGGTAAGACCGCATCACTTTACATCTAACCCACACACAATGCTCGATAACGCATTTCAAAGTGAATGTTTAGCACAAAATCAAAGTGAACAAGCATTTAAAGAAGTGACTAATGCCGTACAAATATTAAAAAATGAAGGGGTAACAGTTCACCTTTTTGAAGATGAGCAAACACACACTCCCGATTCAGTTTTTCCTAACAATTGGTTTTCAACTCATCAAAGTGGCCAATTAATAATCTATCCAATGTTTGTAGAAAACAGAAGGTTAGAATATCGAAAAGATATTATTGATTTTTTAACGGATCACTATAAAGTATCTTCAGTGAGTGATTATTCATTTTTATCGAAAGAAAATTCATTTCTTGAAGGCACTGGTTCACTGGTTATCGATCATCAAAATAAACTCGCTTACGCGGTAGAATCAAAAAGAACTACCAAGTCGGTGGTTAATACAATATGTGAGCAATTAAAACTATCACCCATAGTGTTTAACGCATATGACGAACAAGGAACTGCGGTTTATCACACTAATGTTTTAATGTGTATTGCTACAAAATTTGTAATGATCAGTTTAAATATGGTGCCAATTGAACAACGTGCACAGTTAGCTAAACATTTTTTAAAAAGCCATCATCAAGTGATCGATTTAACGCTTGAGCAAATTAATAACTTTTGTGGTAATGCTATTGAGCTACAGGGTAAAAATGGTCGTATTTTAGCCTTATCGCAAACTGCGTTTAATGCACTTACACCGGCACAAATAACAGTTATACAAAAAACGGCTAAGCTTGTGCCATTACCTATACCTACTATTGAGTCGGCTGGTGGCTCAGTTAGGTGCATGATTGCAGGAGTTCATTTGCAAAATAAATAATGTATAGTTTTAAGGCAGCTAAGCTGCCTTATTTGCATTAAATTTTTAGTCGATGTCGCAAGCAAATGCCGTTATACCCAAAAAAGGGTATTAATATAAAAAATATAAGAAGGAATTAGCAATGTTCGATACCGTCGTCAAAAGCGTAAACAACCTTTTATGGGGAGAAGGGCAAGTACTTATTTATATACTTTTGTTTACAGGGGTATGGTTTTCAGTACGACTAAAGGCAATTCAAATACTTAAATTTAAACATATGTTTAGCCTTTTAAAAGGCAGTAGCAAATGTAAGAAAAACGATATTTCCTCATTTCAAGCGTTGTGTACAGGGCTTTGCGCGCGGGTCGGTACCGGTAATTTAGCCGGTGTGGCGGTTGCAATTTCACTTGGCGGCAGCGGCGCTATATTTTGGATGTGGGTTATAGCCATATTGGGTATGGCTACAGGCTTTGCCGAAAGTGTACTTGGGCAAGTATATAAAGTGCGTGATAGTGGCGGCGAGTTCAGGGGCGGCCCTGCGTATTATATTCAACAAGGTTTGGGTAGCCGAGCATTCGCAATTGTGTTTGCCGCGTGTTTGTTTTTAGGTTACGGATTTACGTTTAGCGCAATGCAAACTAACACAATTACCGACGCACTTAACTACGCGTTTGAAGTTCCTACATTTTATTCAGGCCTAGTTATTACCGTATTAGCGGGCTCAATTATACTCGGTGGCTTTAAAGCAATTGCCCGATTTGCAGAGCGTGTTGTGCCAATAATGGGCATTGTGTTTGTACTTGCGGCGGTAATTATTACGATTATAAATTTCACGCAAGTACCCGCCATGCTTAAAGATATATTTTTATCAGCGTTTGGTTTACAAGAAGCAGGCGCCGGTGCAATGGGCGCTGCGATTAAAAACGGTATTCAACGTGGTTTATATTCTAATGAGGCCGGTGCAGGTAGTGTGCCGCATGCTTCAGCAAGTGCCAGCCCAATTCCTAATCACCCTGTAACGCAAGGTTACATACAAATGCTAGGCGTATTTTTCGATACAATAGTATTGTGTAGCTGTACCGCTGTGATCATTTTATTAGCCGATATAGACATAAGCGGTGAAATGGAAGGCATTCGTTTAACACAAAGCGCGATGACCGCTCATTTAGCACAAGGTGGTGTTTACTTTGTAGCAGCCGCTATTACCTTATTTGCTTTTACATCGGTGGTGGCAAACTACGCCTATGCAGAGAGTAACTTGCACTTATTTAAGCTCGACAACAAAGTAGGGCGCGGCATTTACACTTTGCTTTATTTATCAATGATGTTGTGGGGCGCGTCGGCCACATTAAAAGAAGTCTGGGATTTAGCCGATATTGCCTTAGGGTTAATGACAGTGGTTAACGTTATCGCTATTATACTGTTAACGCCGACTATTTTGTCTGTTACGAGCGATTACCACGCACAAAGAGACAAAGGTTTAGAGCCCGAATTTAAAGTAAAAGATGTAAAAGTACAGGGCAAATGCGAAGACGGCATTTGGGATTAATTCACGTACTTTAAGCACACTTAACTATAAAAAGCGGTTTTATGGCAACATAAAGCCGCTTTTCATTTTGCATAAATATTCACTTTAAGTGTTATGAAAATAACTAAAGCAACCAAAATAAAAGGCACAATTTTTTAGATGATCGAGATTCACGCAGGGAAAACAGCGGCTAAAATTATTAACGAACAGGGCTTTAAACCTGAACTTTTCACCTCTTTTTTAGGTGCAAGTGGCGGCCCTAAATGGTTTACTTTATTTGGGTTGGATAAGTATATTTTTGGTGAATTTTTTAAAAATCGAACCCAACCACTTAATTTAATTGGGTCATCTGCCGGCGCTTTTCGCTCTGCGTGTTTTGCACAAAACGATCCCGTTGCTGCCATTGAGCGATTAGCAAAATCGTATTCGCAAACTCGGTACTCAAGTAATAAACCTACACCAAGTGAAATAACAATAAAAGCACGCGCATTACTTGAAGATGTTTTTGGCGATAACGGCGTCACCGAAATTATAAATAACCCAATATTTAAAGCGCACTTTATTGTCGCAAAATCAAATGGCTTTATCGCCAGCGAAAATAAATTAATACAGTTAATGGGTTTATCAAAAAGTTACATGCTTAACCGCGTTAACCGAAAATTATTAGGCTCACAGTATGAGCGTTTTATATTTGGCCCAGCAACAAGTGACTTATCAATTACCGACACCTACAATTTTAAAACGCAAAACATAGCGCTTACTCAACATAATTTAAAAGACGCATTACTTGCATCGGGCTCTATACCACTTGTTATGCAAGGCATAAAAAATATTGCAGGCTCGCCGCAAGGAATATATCGCGACGGCGGAATTATCGATTACCACTTTGATTTAAAAATTAATAACCCAGGCTTAATTTTATATCCGCATTTTAATAGCGAGCCAAAAGCAGGGTGGTTCGATAAAAATTTAAAACGTAAAGTGTCACCACTTAATTACGATAACGTAGTAATGATCACCCCATCAAAAGAATTTGTAGCAAGCTTACCCTACGGAAAAATTCCAGACAGAAATGACTTTACCGATCTTGATGCAGATACACGCATTAAATATTGGAATACTGTTTTTAGTGAAACAGAAAAGTTGGCTGAAGCGTTAGATAAAAATTTAGAAAATAAATTATTTAGTACCATAGATATAATGGGATAGGATTATTTATTTAGTTACTTGTTATAAATAAGAAATTAAAAAAGAGATTTTATGAAACTATACAAATATTTATCTGCTGATGCTGCTACGGCATTCTTAACAGAGCCTACACTTAGGCTAAGTCAGAACAATAGTCAGAATGATCCTTTTGAAGTTTTACCAACAGGAATAGATATAAATAAAATAAAAGATGTCAGCCAAGAGACTATAAAAATTTGTGGGAGAGAATTCAATTCGCACAGAGATATAAATCCATATTTAGATTTATATGGTTATGTGTCTTTAAGCAAAAATAAAGAAAGTATGCCAATGTGGGGTAACTATGCAACTAACAGTAAAGGTATATTAGTTGAATTTGAAGTTGATGAAGAAGATCCATTTTCTATTTTTGATATAGATAAAACTAATGATATTGAAGCCTACCTGAGTGACAATGTTATTTATAATAGAGAGCGAAGCTATAGCAAAAATATCACTACTTTATCAGATGAAGAGGTTAATAATTTTTCGAAACATTATTTCTTTAGTAAACATGAATCTTGGAAGCACGAGGAAGAATATAGATTTGCACTACCATTTACGAACTGCAATAAAGTCATAACACTTGGTAATTCAGACGAAACCAAAAATAAACTGAGCTCACTGGGTTATAAAGGTGATTTAAGAGAAAAAATTAATGATCTATCTAATGTGTTTTTTCTAGCAGGGTTTTGTGAAAATGACCTTTCAAGATGGAATTCAGTTTGGAGAAATTATGAAGCTTATCAAGTGATGTTCTTAATTAAAGTTAATCCAAGTAAAATATCTAAAATTTACTTAGGAGTAAATTCAGATGTAAAGAAAATGAAAGAAGCAATAATAGAGGGGACTAAGTTAGCATCTGGAAATAGAGGAAGGTTTTATAATAGCTATGAGAATTTTAGAAATGTCTATAAATGTAAACTTGACAGCAATTTATTTGAATTGAAATATGAAAAACTTACGTAGAATACTTCAGCATAGAAAGATAGAACACAACCCATAAATTACGTTATGTTAAATTGGGTGAGGTTTAATAAAGCGAGCGTGATTATACAAACCAGCTCGCTTTTAGGAGAGTAATTTGGGGGTTAATTAAGCTCTGAATCAACCCAAAACTTGGTACCTTTTAATACAGCTTGTAGTGCAAGGCCATTTTCGGTTACAGAATATACAGTAACTTGATCTGCAATCGCTTCGGCAACCAATGCACCGCCTTTATCTTCATATTTAGCTGCTGCATCAGCGTTTCCGCCAAATGCCCAACCATGTTCAATAAATCTATTTAGTGCAGCTTGGTTATGAAAAACCATTACAACGTTAAAATCTTTAACGCCTAAGCCAAGCCCTAAACCGGCTTCACCCATATTCATGTAAGTCGATTTACCAGTAAGGTTATTTTTAACTACGCCGTAACCGCCACCAAAACTGGCTAAAACAACATTTACGTTCGCGTTATCAAAAACAGCGTAACCAGCCGAATTAGCAATTTGTTTTTTAACATCAGGTTTTTCAGCGTATAATTTATCTAATGTATTTGTTTTCATACTTTGTACAAGTGAACGTTTTTCGCTTGGTGATGCACTACCTGTAGTAGCACATCCAGTTAACACAACAGTTAAAGCAAGTACGCTTAGTATAATTAGTTTTTTCATGATTTTTTCCTTAATAAGATATAGCAACCAACAACCATAGAATAATCACAGTATTAAAATAATTAGAGCTTTACTATGTCCAATACTAGACAGTATCGGACTTTAGCGTTATTCTGTAAGCCTATTATTTAATTGAATATTTATACATTATGCTTGTTGCTTTGGTTGATACGTTAAAACAATTAAGATATCAAATTGCCCATCTAGATGACGGTACTCTAAATTCAGAATACCCAGAACTTGCATCCTTTATACAGGAAGTTGGCTTGACTGTAACTGAATCAAAAGCCGATCTGACATTCTTATATCAGTTTTTATATGTTTATGGCAGAAAATCAGAAGCGACTTATAGCCGTTTTCGAAATGAACTTGAACGCTTTTATTTATGGTCGTGGTTAATAGCAGAAAAATCAGTATTCGATTTAAAACGTGAAGATATTGAAGCTTACGTTGATTTTATGGTCGAACCTGATAAAGAATGGGCTGCAACTTCAGTGCAATGGCGTTATAAAGATGAGCAAGGAATTCGTAGATTAAATCAAAATTGGCGCCCTTTTATGCTAAAAGAATCAACTGCCAGCCAACAAACTTTATCGGCCATGTTTACTGCCTTAAATGTATTTTATAAGTTTGCCCTACTCGAAGAAAAAACATTCGCGAACTTTGTCCCTGTTGTTAAAAAAAATAGCCCGTATTTAGTTGTTCAATCACAAATTCAAATTCCTGATACATTAAGTGATATTCAATGGGAATACGTTTTTGGTGTAACGCGTGATTTATGCGAACATAACCCTGATTTAGAGCGAAACTTATTTACGCTTGCCTGCTTAAAAGGTCTTTATTTACGAATTTCAGAATTATCTGAGCGCCCACAATGGTCGCCGGTAATGTCTCATTTTTGGCAAGATAATGATGGATTTTGGTTTTTACGTATAATGGGTAAAGGTAATAAATTACGAGATGTAACCTTAAGTGATGATTTTGTTGAATATTTAAAACGATACAGATTATATCGAGGGCTACCTGCCCTTCCTCGGGTTGATGAATCTGAGTCGTTAGTTCATAAAATTCGCGGTCAAGGTGGCATGACAGTAAGGCAAATAAGGCGATTAGTTCAACAAAGTTTTGATTATGCTCAGCAATCATTACTTGATGATGGTTTTAAGGATGACGCTGAACAACTTGGCGCTGCAACTGCACATTGGCTTCGTCATACTGGTGCCACACATGATGCGCAAACAAGACCGCTTAAACATTTATCAGAAGATTTAGGCCATTCTAAAATTGCGACTACCGATCAAATTTATATTCAAACAAATATTAAAGAGCGAGCAAAATCAGGACTTAAAAGGAAAATTTAATGGAGTATTTAGTAATAGCATTTATAGGCGGACTATTTTTAATTTATTCTTTAACACTTCGCCAGTTAGAAAAAACAGAAGTAACAGGCCCAATGTTTTTTGTTGTTGGCGGAATATGTTTAGCTTTAATGCTACCCAACGAAGGGGATAAAATAAAAGAAGGCGTTGATCTTTTATTACCATTTATAGAGCTTACGCTAAGTATATTTTTATTTTCTGATGCAGCTAAATCAAAGCTAAGTGTATTAAGGCATAGTTTTCAGTATCCTAGTTTACTGTTGTTTGTTGCCCTACCCTTAACTTTATTACTCGGTATTGCTGTTGCTTTATTTTTCTTTGCTGAGCTTTCACTTATTCAAGCTGCGTTGCTCGCTATTATTTTAACACCTACCGATGCGGCATTAAGTAAAGGGTTACTAGCAAGTACACAAGTGCCTGAAAAAATACGCGAAGGAATAAATACTGAAAGTGGTTTGAACGATGGATTATGTGTTCCCATATTTTTAATATTTATATTACTAGCTAAAAATCCGGATTCAGCTATTACCGCAACACAAACATTAAGTGTGTTTGGCCGAGAGCTTGGCTTGGCTTTATTAATAGCTATTACAAGTATTATTGTTTTTATACCGAGTTTAAACTTTGCAATGAAACGTCATTACTTTGCACAAAATACCAGTCCGTTTTTATTACTCGGTTTTGCTATGGCTGTTTTTTCTGTCACTCAGTATTTTCACGGCAGTGGATTTATTGCGGTGTTTATTGCAGGTTTATTATTTGATAAATTTTCTACAGAAGAAGTTAGAACAGAATTAATTGAAGACTCAGAGCACATCGCAGATTTTACATCGCTAATGATTTGGTGCTTGTTCGGGTTTGTTTGTGCTTACTTAGTTATTCCTAAATTAAATACTGAAATTATAATTTACGCTTTATTGAGTATAACATTAATTAGAATAATTCCAGTTATGTTGTCACTGCAGTTTACGGCATTGAATATTAAAGAGCGTTTTACATTTGCGTGGTTTGGACCAAGAGGATTAGCATCAATTGTTTTTACATTGATGGTGATTGATACGCAAATAGAAAACAAATATCAAATTGCGACAATAGCAATGACGACTATTTTGTTTAGTGTATTTATACACGGCATTAGTACTAAACCTATTGCAGATAGTTTTGCCAAAAAATAACTAGGTAAAGTAAGCAATTAAGAATACTGATTAAAAAAAGGCGTAACGGTTACTTTCATCACTGATGAAGTTAATCGTTGCGCCTTTTTGTATTTAATAAATAATTTACAAAATCGGTATTTAGATAAAACTATTTAATTACTCTTATATAAGTGATCTTATTTAAGCACTCTTATTTTATAAAGTTATTTAAGAACCTGTGCGAGTAATTCAATTGGGTGTTTTGGTTTAAACTTTTCAAAACGTTTAACTTGGCTACGACAAGAAAAGCCCGTAGATAAAAGTTGCTCTGGTTTACTTTTATCTACAATTGGTTTCCAACTTATTTCGTAAAGTGCACGTGAGTTATCTTGATTTTGTGCTTCATGGCCATAAGTTCCCGCCATTCCACAGCAACCTGTATTTGTTGTTTTTAATGTTAAACCAATATCACTGAAAATTGTTTGCCAAACATTTGCCGCTTTTGGCAGTGCAGTTGTTTCAGTACAGTGACTCAATAATGTAAATTCGGTATCTGTATTTTGCTTTGCGCTTAGTGATTTAAACGATTGTGTTTCTAACCATTCATGCGCAAGTTGCACATTAAATACACCACGGTTATTTTCTAAAATTGTATTATATTCATCGCGGTAACACATAACGAGTGAAGCATCTAAACCAACTAACGGTGCATTAATATCATTTAATTTATTTAAAAACTCAGCTGCATTTTTAGCTGTAATTTTAAATTCATGCAAAAAACCTTTTACGTGTTGCGGTTTACCATTTGGTTTAAAAGGTAATAGCATTGGTTTTTTGCCAAGTTGGATTATTAAAGTAATAAAACTTTCTACTAATTCCGCTTCGTAAAAACTCGTAAATGGGTCTTGTACTATTAATACATATTCACTTTGTTGCTCTGCATTTAATTTATTTAATAAATCAAAATCAAATTTTTGTGTTTTAGTAATACGCTTTGAAAGTGCAGGAATACTTAACTGTGGTGTATCAACATAGCCAACTGTTTTTTTAATAACATTACTTACTAATGATGTTTTAACAATTGGGTTTATAACTTTTGCAAACTTTGCCATTAATGGCGCGCTGTTTTCTATGTTACCAACAAGGTAATCTTTTAGCGGACGCGCATAATAACTATGATAATAATTTAAAAAGCGCGACCGAAAAGTAGGAACATCTACTTTAATTGGGCAAGCAGTTGTACATGCTTTACATGCTAAACATTCATCCATTGACGCTTTTACTTCGTGAGAAAAGTCGTAAATACCTTTTCGTTTTTCGCGGCTATGAACAAAACGTTCCCACCAGGTAATGACTTCACCTTTATTAAGCTGCTTTTCTACTTCGAGTAAATCTACATTTTTTGACTCTTGTAATCGAAGCCATTCGCGCATTAAACTTGCGCGTCCTTTTGGTGAATTACGACGATCGCCAGTTACTTTATACGATGGACACATAGGTGAATTTTCATCGTAATTAAAGCATATGCCATTACCATTACAGGTCATTGCATTGTTAAAACTGGTTTTAACTTCTATTGATATTTGCTTATCGAAGTGTGATCTCTTTTGTCCATCAACACTAACTAGTGAGTCTTCACTATCGATAGGAGTACATATTTTACCGGGGTTGATGCGGTTGTTAGGATCGAAAGCTGTTTTTATTTTACGAAGTTGCGTATATAAATGCTCACCAAAAAATTCAGGGCTGTATTCACTTCGGTAACCTTTACCGTGTTCGCCCCACATTAAACCGCCGTACTTAGCGGTTAGTTTTACTACCTGATCTGAAATAGTTCTAAGTAGTTTTTCTTGTTCTGGGTCGCACATATCAAGTGCTGGGCGTACGTGTAAAACGCCTGCATCAACATGGCCAAACATACCATACTGTAAATTATGACTGTCGAGTAATGCTCTAAATTCGACAATATAATCAGCTAAATTTTCAGGGGGTACTGCAGTGTCTTCTGCAAAGGCGAGTGGTTTTTGACTGCCTTTTACATTACCTAATAAACCCACTGATTTTTTACGCATTGCGTAAATTTTTAGTATATCGCTTTTATCACTGGTTAACTGATAACCAATAACGCCATTAGTTTGATTTGCTACGCATTCGTCTAGAAGTTTACAAAGCGTGTCTACTTTGTCTTTTATATCATCGTTTGATACTGCATTAAACTCGACCATGTTAAGGCCTTGCATATCTTTATTTGGTACGTCGGTTATTAAGTCCGATACTAAATTCCAAATGATGTCTTCACGCGCTAAGTTTAAAACTTTGCTATCAACGGTTTCTACCGATGTTGCGCGTGCATCAACTAAAAACGGTGAATGACGAAGTGCTGAGTCAAAACTATCGTATTTGATATTTATAAGGGTTTTAAATTCGGCAATAGGCGTTAGGTTTAATTTAGCTTCAGTTACTATACCTAATGAGCCTTCTGAACCCGTTATTAAGCGGCTCATATCAAAAGTAAGTAAGTCATCACTTAGCACATGCTCTAGGTCGTAGCCGGTTAAAAACCTATTTAACCGTGGAAACTTAGCTAAAATAGCTGCGCGTTCATTAACTGAAATATCTAAAACTGTTTTATATAAACTACCAATTAGAGAGTCTTGCTCGGCTATAATTTTTGCTTTGTCGATGTCTATTGGTGAGGTGCACATAGGCGTACCATCGACTAAATAAGTTGTAAGCCCTAAAACATGATCGCTTGTTTTTCCGTAAACTAACGAACCTTGCCCAGAGGCGTCAGTACTTATCATGCCACCAATAGTTGCCCTGTTACTAGTAGATAAATCGGGTGAGAAGAAAAAACCATAAGGTTTTAAAAAGTCATTAAGTTGATCTTTTATTACGCCAGTTTGAACGCGTACCCAGCCTTCTTCTACATTTATTTCGAGGATTTCGCGCATATAGCGAGACAAATCTACAACAATACCAGGTGTTAACGATTGACCGTTAGTACCTGTTCCGCCACCACGAGGGCCAAAAGTTAATGATAAAAATGGGTCGCGAGATGCAGTTTGCAGTGCGAGTTGAATATCTTTTTCATTTTTTGGAAAAATAACACCTTGGGGTATTTCCTGATACACACTGTTATCGGTTGAAGCAGTAATACGCGTTGCATAACTGGCATCGGTATCTCCACTAAAACCTTGGCTTGCAATGGTATTTAGGTAATTTGCGACAAGTTCTGTCGCGGCATCTTGCTGTGTAATTGTTGCTATCATGACGGCGATATTTTAGGGCATTTGACTAATTATATCATGGTGATGGCGAATAGAAATTGAAGATTTTACAGTTTGTAACACTCTTTTAGTCGATTTTAATGCAGCTTAAATTATACTCAAGTTAACGAGTAATGAGGTGTGTTATATGAAAAAATTACTATTACAGATCAGTGGCGTGCTATTTATTTTGCTAGGATTATTTTTTGCGATCGTCCCTGGCCCATCGATTATATTTTTTATGGCGGGTTTATTGTGTTTTTCGTTTTACTACCCTAAAGCGCGACATTACTTATCACTTTGTCAAAAGGCATTAACTAAATCATGTGCTTATTTAGATAAAAAATTAGCCCGTTAATTTAACTTTTAATTGGTTATAAAAAAAATGCCAGCAATACATTGCTGGCATTTTTTATAGCTTACCTATTTATTACTTTGCTAATTTTTTAGCTAGGTATAACCATGTTTCTATTACTGTGTCTGGATTGAGTGAAACAGAGTCAATGCCCTGCTCTACTAACCATGCTGCAAAGTCTTCGTGATCTGAAGGACCTTGACCACAAATACCTACGTACTTGCCTTTTTCTTTAGCTGTTTTAATTGCCATAGAAAGTAGTTTTTTAATTGCTGGGTTACGCTCATCAAATAAATGTGCGATTAAACCAGAATCACGGTCAAGACCAAGCGTTAACTGTGTTAAATCGTTAGAGCCGATAGAAAAACCATCAAACATTTCTAAAAATTCATCAGCAAGTAATGCATTTGAAGGCAGCTCACACATCATGATTACTTTAAGACCATTTTCACCACGTTTAAGGCCATGCTCTTCTAGTAGTTCAATTACGCGTTTACCTTCTTCAAGGGTACGTACGAATGGGATCATGATTTCTATGTTTGCCATATCCATGTCGTTTCTTACGCGTTTTATAGCTTCACATTCTAATGCAAAACAATCGCGGAAATCTTCAGAGATATAACGTGCGGCGCCACGAAAACCAATCATTGGGTTTTCTTCTTCTGGCTCGTATTGCTGGCCACCAACTAGGTTTGCGTATTCGTTTGATTTAAAATCAGACATACGCACAATTACACGCTCCGGTGCAAAAGCACAACCAAGCATTGAAATACCTTCAACCAGTTTTGTTATGTAAAACTCTACTGGTGATTCGTAACCGGCAATCATGTCAGTAATTTCTGCTTTTAATGCATCTGTTTGCGCATCAAAATTTAATAACGCTTTAGGGTGAACGCCAATCATACGGTTGATAATAAATTCAACTCGCGCAAGGCCAACACCTGCATGCGGTAGGCGTGCAAAGTCAAAGGCGCGATCGGGGTTACCCACGTTCATCATTACTTTCATTGGTAGTTCTGGCATTTTATCAACGCGTGACGTTAGTATTTCAAAATCTAAAATACCTTCGTAAATAAAGCCGGTATCGCCTTCGGCGCACGATACTGTTACTTCTTGGCCCGCTTTAATTAAATCAGTTGCATTACCACAACCAACAACTGCCGGAATACCAAGTTCGCGTGCAATGATTGCAGCGTGACACGTACGGCCACCACGATTTGTAACAATCGCTGCTGCACGTTTCATGATTGGTTCCCAATCAGGGTCGGTCATATCGGTAACTAAAATATCGCCTACTTGTACCTGATCCATTTCTTTGATTGAATCAAGAACACGTACAACACCGCTACCAATTTTGTGACCAATTGCACGGCCTTCAACAAGTACATTACTTGTGCCATTTAATTGAAAACGTTCCATTACGTTTGAGTCTTCGTTTGAGCGGACAGTTTCTGGACGTGCTTGAACTATATATAGTTTGCCGTCGTTTCCGTCTTTTGCCCATTCGATGTCCATAGGACGACCGTAATGTTTTTCAATGATTACAGCTTGTTTGGCAAGATCTTGCACTTCTTCATCTGTAATCGAAAATTTATTAGAAAGCTCAGGGTCAACATCAACGATGTCTACTTGCTTACCATGTGCTTTATCTTCTGAGTAAATCATTTGTATGGCTTTAGAGCCAATATTACGACGTACTACTGAAGGTTTGTTTTTAAGGAGTGTTGGTTTATGAACATAAAATTCATCAGGGTTAACCGCGCCCTGTACAACCATTTCACCTAAGCCATAGCTTGATGTAATAAATACAACGTCTTCAAAACCAGACTCTGTATCAATACTAAACATTACGCCAGATGCTGACTTATCTGAACGTACCATGCGCTGTATACCTGCTGATAACGCTACACCACGGTGATCGTAACCTTGGTGAACACGATATGAGATTGCGCGGTCGTTAAATAATGAAGCAAATACGTGTTTAATAGCGACCATGACTGAATCGATACCGACAACGTTAAGGAAAGTTTCTTGTTGGCCTGCGAATGATGCATCTGGCATATCTTCAGCGGTAGCAGATGAACGTACTGCAAATGAAACATCTGCTGCAGTATCTCCATGGAGTTGGCTATATGCGTCGCGAATGGCTTGATCTAGGTTTGGTTGGAATGGTGTGTCGATTATCCATTGGCGGATATCGGCACCGACTTTAGCGAGTGTATTTACATCATCAACATCAAGTGTATCTAGGATGTCATGAATTTTGGCGGTGAGTCCTGATTGATCTAGAAACTCATTAAAAGCATCTGCGGTAGTTGCAAAACCACCCGGTACTTGTACACCAGCGTTTGCGAGGTTTGAAATCATTTCGCCAAGTGACGCGTTTTTACCGCCAACTCGAGGAACATCTTGCATACCAAGCTCTTGATACCAGAGAACGTATTCTTGCACGGATCTTTCTCCAAAAAAAACAAATTGTAGGTCTAACTGTGAGAGTTAAGAAAGAAAACCTTTTATAAAGGTCGTCATCATTCTACACTGGCAACAGTCCTCACGTAAACCGTGGGAAACCCATTTTAGGGATTTAAACGCAATAAAAAGGTTAATTATGAGAACTGCTTTTTATATATCAGATGGAACAGCAATTACTTCAGAGGTATTTGGGCATGCGACTTTGTCGTTGTTTCCTATCGATTTTAATCATAAAACAATTCCATTTGTAGAAACTGAAGAAAAAGCGCACGAAATTAAAGCTTTAATTAATGCAACCGCTGCAAAAACAGGTGAAAAGCCTTTCGTGTTTTTTACCTTTGTGAATCACAATTTAAGTGAAATTATAAAATCGGCTGATGCAGTCACGTATGATTTTTTAACTACGTATAGCGAAAAAATAGAAAAAGAACTCAATGTAGCCCCTGTTCCAAAAATGCATCGTACGCATTCTATCCACGAAAAAAGTTATGATTTTAGAATTGATGCGGTTAACTATGCTCTTATGAATGATGATGGCGGAAATATTAAAAACTTTTCCGAAGCAGACATCATTTTAATTGGCGTTAGCAGAAGTGGTAAAACACCGACAAGCTTATACTTAGCACTTCAGTACGGCATTAAAGCAGCTAACTATCCTATTACAGAAGAAGATTTAGATAATGAAGGTTTGCCTAAGTGTTTAGTCCCTTATAAACATAAGTTATTTGGACTGACGATTGACCCTGAGAGGCTTGCGGCTATAAGGCATCGACGTATGGCTAACTCTAAGTATGCTTCAATTAAACAGTGCCGTATTGAGGTGCGCGAAGTGGAAATGTTGTATAAGCGGCACAAAATAGCTTACTTTAATTCTACGCATCATTCTGTTGAAGAAATTTCTGCAAAAATACTGATAGAAACAGACTTGGAGCGACGTAAGTACTAACTTATTCATCAAATTTGAAATAAAAAAACCGCAATTAAGCGGTTTTTTTAGTATCAACAAATATTATTTACGTGCGTCTTTTAGTAAATCAGCGACTAAAAAGCCTAACTCTAATACTTGGTCGGCGTTAAGGCGTGGATCACACTGCGTTTTGTAACGCTGCGCTAGGTCATCGTCAGATAAACCGTAAGCACCGCCTGTACACTCTGTAACGTGCTGACCTGTCATTTCTAGGTGAACACCACCTGCGTATGAACCTTCAGCTTTGTGTACAGCGAAGAATTGACTGATCTCGCGCATGATATTATCGAAGTTACGCGTTTTGTAACCCGATGTCGCTTTTTCAGTATTACCGTGCATTGGATCTGAGCTCCAAATTACTTTACGGCCTTCTTGTTGAACTCTTCTTACTAGTGCTGGGAGTTTTTCTGGCAGTACGTCTGCACCCATACGCGTAATTAGCGTTAAACGACCAGGAATGTTATCTGGGTTTAATGCGTCAATTAAACGAATTAAATCGTCTGGGTCCATACCTGGGCCAACCTTAACACCAATTGGGTTTTTAATGCCTTTAAAAAACTCAATATGTGCGTGGTCTAGTTGGCGTGTACGTTCACCAATCCAAACAAAGTGAGCAGAACAATCGTACCAATCACCCGATAAATGGTCGCGACGTGTTAGTGCCTCTTCGTAACCAAGTAGTAAAGCTTCGTGAGAAGTGTATAAATCGGTTTCTTTTAAGCTTGGCGCAATTGTAGAGTTAATTCCGCACACTTCCATAAACTCTAGTGCGTCTTGAATTTTATCTGCAAGTTGTTGGTATTTTTCTTTAAGTGGATTTGCAGCAACAAAGCCCATGTTCCAGCGGTTAACCTGATGAAGATCGGCTAGGCCACCTTGTGCAAATGCACGTAATAAGTTTAACGTAGCGGCACTATGATGGTATGCAGTCATTAAACGTTGTGGGTCTGGAATGCGCGCTTCTTCTGTAAACTCAATATTATTAATGATGTCGCCACGGTAAGATGGTAAAGACACGCCATTAATTGTTTCTAAGTCTGCTGAACGAGGTTTAGCGTATTGACCAGCCATACGCGCTATTTTAACTACAGGGCATTTACCGCCATAAGTTAATACAACAGCCATCTGTAAAATTGTTTTGAATGTATCGCGAATATTAGCGGCATTAAAATCGCTAAACGACTCGGCACAGTCACCACCTTGAAGTAAAAATGCACGACCTTCGCACACGTCTTCAAGTTGTTTAAATAGGCTTCTTGTTTCTTCTGCAAAAACTAGAGGCGGAGCCGTTTTTAATTGGCTTTCTACTGATTTAAGTATTTCTTGATCTGGGTACTGTGGCTGCTGCAGTATTGGCAGCTCTCTCCAGCTATTTGGGTTCCACGATGACATAATTTTTCCTCATTCCTACATTACCTGATAAGAAGAAATTAACGTATGCAGACCCCTATGTTCAAGGACTAAATTCACTATTTTCCAATTATTTAGTTATGAGTTAAGTATAAAAGTAATTTTACTTAACTCAGGTGGTTATATAACAATCACTTTAGTTTTATTTCAAATAAACTAAAGTGATTTAAAACATACAATTAGAGTTAATTAGTTTCAATTTTAACACATTGAGAATAAATAAGGCACAAGGGTATATTATATGTATTTTACCTAAGAACACATCATACTTAAATTGCATTAAATGTAATCTTAACTTTACGCGCTAAATTAATTATTAACTAACAGGGGCTATGTGCAGGTCTAAATATATGATATAGCATTTTGTGTTGCTCATTTATATGCACTTTAAACCTAGTAGAATAACGCTGTTGATTATTCTGATGCCAGAATATACTTACAACTGACACAGGGTTAATCTGCTGATTCACCACTCATCTTCCCACCCTGCCGTCAGCGTTATTTAGCAAAACTTAACTGCCAGGCATGCCTTAAATAGCTCTCATGTAAAAAGCATGTACGACATGCTGAGCTTTTGGATGATATACCCATAGTTAAAACACGTTATAATATTAATCACTAATTAGAGAAACAACCAAAACCAACACTATTATTTAGAACTTAACCGCACCAAGTCCATTTTACATCCCTCATTTATTACACTACATGGGCAATTAAGCCCTAAGCGGGCTAGCTCTTTAATCAATAAAACAGTACTAAATTACAGGAATAAGCATAACCATTTACTTCAGCAAAGAACACATCATACTTATATTGTTTTAAATATTGCCTGGACACCGAGCGTAACTTTATTAAATATTTACTCAATGCAAAGTGCATGCAATAATATAGCATTGGTAAGATGTGTTCTTTGAGGTGTGCCGTGGTTACTAAAGTTCAAATTAGGAGTCAGTTTGATTTAATGAACGAATTAACTTTAAGGTTAATTGAGGAATTAAACGAATGTGAGTTTTCCAGAGCAGAGTACTATCAGTTACCTGATGTAAGTAATTTAGATGAAAATAAGGTTCCTGAGTCCATACCTGTCTCTAAAATAACTGGAGCGCCGGCTCAAAAGGCAATTTTAAACTCCTTTTCTGACATTTATAAAAAATCGGGCTTAAGCAGTCGCGTGTTAAAAAGGCACCCTGGTTTACTTGTTATTAAAAATGCAGATAAACAAGCTTTAAATAATCGTATAGCACAAGTTAACAAAGCTAAAGCTAGTTTCAAAGAGTGTATATTGGCAATTGATAATAACGATGCCCGATTTGAGGCTGTTCATAATGCAATACCAAATTTAATAACACTTGCTGCTTATCGTAAGATTCACAGTGAGAGCGAATCACCATTTTCCGTTAGGTTTACTTGGATGCACAAGCACGCAACTAAAACGTTGACTAAAAAAATGGCCCTCGAAATGCTCGACAAATCGGCCAGTTATCGAAATCCAAGAATGATAGATCAACAAAAATGGCAATCACTTGTAGCACAAGAACAATTACGGGTTGCTAGTTTAGGTGAAAAGGAAAAATTAAGAATTCGTCGCCCTACTCGCGTAAGCCCTCAAGTTAATGTGAGATACACAGCACAAAACCGCTATCATGTGAGCGCCGCATTACCATTTATTCTGATTAATCCAGAACCAGACGTTAAACTAGGTATCTTACCTGATTATAAAAAACCCGAAGCTCATCCTCGAAAACGTGAGTATGATTTTTTAGTTGATAGGCTATATTTAGAACAAGTTGACCGATAGCTATTATGTTAAAAAGGCCACAATATGTGGCCTTTTTAGTAAATATGTACAGTATTTAAAATAACGTTTATTATTTTTCTACTATCTCTTCTATTTTATCTTCATCAATTAACACTGCATTTTCAACGATACGTTTACCGCCTTGAATCTCAATGCGTTTGTTGTGTTTGTTCAATGTAAGTATTTCATCGCAAAACTGATCAGAGGGGTGCATTTCGTATGTGTAATCAATAATGTTACCAGTTTTGTCATCTTTGACGTTTGTAATGCTGTATTCTGATATAGCACCTTTTTCAATCAAATCTTTCATTGTGGTGGTCATATCACGACGAAGCGCTTTTAATTTATTTTCCGTAATATCATCAGTTGAATAAATAGATCCATATTTTTCCATAATAGAAAGTAATCTAAAATGATACGTTTTACCTGGAGCTGCATAACGCCAAAGGTGGTACAAACGAAGCATCATCCAACGCGACAATCCCCGTTTTAATTCTTGTGCACTGTTAAAGTAATATCCTTTGTATTCAAGGTTATCAATCATGTTATGAACAAACGCATTTAAACAGGCCACACACTTTACATTGCCACCTTGACCCTTTTTACCACTAAAGTGAAGTGACGATAAAAAGTTCATATTTGACTCGTAAAACGAATCATCTATATCGGAGTTTTTAGTATCGGTTGCTGAATATTTAAATGAAAGTTTAGAACCTTGCAATGCTTCAAGTGACTCTTTAATTGCAGGATATGGCATTGACTGCCCTACCGCTTTGAGCTCTTGCGCTAATTCGTTCATAGAAAAAACAACTGCGTATTGAATACCGGACTTAAAATTAATTTTAACTATTTTGCCTTTAGAAGCTAAACGAATAAGTGCTCGTTCTACTTTTTCTTCTCTGTCTGATGGCCAAACAAGATACTCAATATCTTCACCATCTTTACGAGTACTGACAACAGCAGGGGTAATTTTTATCTCACCATCGTATAAAATACCATCTACTTTCTCTGATATTTTACGCGTAATGATTGTTTTTTTAGGCGCTTCTTCAAGTGGCAATTTTTTATAGCCCGAGCGTACAAAGCGTCCCCACAAATCATAATGATTAAACGTGTTTGAATATGCACGTAAACCATGAGCTGCATTTTCAATAGAAATTCGCACGTCTTTGTTGTCTGTAAATAGTGCTAAACTTTCGTTATCAATTGCACTTTCCACCCCGTGGATTTGGCCCCTGAGTGTATCGGGCAAATTATCTACCGAGATGTTGACCTTTCGGCTCATTGTTCTTATTTCCATTTTTATTGCGACATCTAATAACAACACATTAAACAACAAAAGTTAAATGTTTAAGTTAGTATAAAAGTGATCTGACTTTAAATAAAACGTTTAGATCACTATTATACTAAGTAATGTATATAACTTGCGATTTCAGATCATATTTTTACTAACTGGGTCATCACAAATCTGTTTTTTACTAACTCAGCTGTTATTTTGTCCATCACAATGGCTTTATTTTAAAATTTAGCACGACAAATTCATAATAAAATTAATATCCCTGTGGATAAAGGCTTATCGAGTTAGCATAGATCTGATCTGTACCAAGTACAGATCAGATCTATACTAATTAAACGAACCTATTGGCGCTAAGGTTAGTGCATAACTTTATAATTTACTTAGTAAAAAATTGATCTCAAGGGCTCTTTTTGTTCATAACCTTATGCGCAACCTGTGCATAACTTGATTTAAAAAAGAAGGCTTAGTAAAAAGGTGATCTGCAGGTAGATAAAGATCTGATCTTAACCAAGTATAACGCTGATCTGCTTTTTTTTATATTGTTTATATTAATCATAATGTTATGTGTTAATTTAAGGCCCTTAACCTTTACTACCTTATATATTTAACCACCTTTAAACTTCTTTATTTATACTAAGCAATATTAAAGGTGTAAAAGTATTTTTAAATGTCTTCTTTTTAAAATGCATGTCGTCTTAAATAGTTGTTTACAGCAATTTGAATGGACATTATACTAACTGCCTAACTTTGAGGAAGAAAGTATGTCTATCAATAATAACGCGTTAAGTACCTACCGGCTTTTAAAAGCAACTGCCGAAGTAGCTGAAAAATCATTAGAAGGTCGTATTCAGCACTATCGTGCTCATCTTAAATCAGAAGAAAAAGAATTAAGAACTTATACGCAAAAAGCAGCTGCCGATTTATTAGGTTGTAATAATCGTACTTTAAAAAGACGTCATGACAACGGTGACTTTGATGATTTAAACATAAAACGCGGCGCCAATGGTCATTATGCTTACACATTAGTAAACATTTTTGCTATGGCTGATATTATGGATATTAAACCAGATCATCGTACTGGTGATGACAAACTGCAAGTTATTGTCATTAATTCACTCAAAGGTGGCTGTGGCAAAACAACTAGCATGGTTAATATTGCAGCAGCGCTGGCAACTACAAATATTAAGCGCTATCGCATTGGTATAATTGATTTAGATCCTCAAGGTTCTTCTTCAAGCTTTTTTCCTTCAAGCGAGCATGACCCAATTACTGTTGGTGATTTAATGCGTGATTGTATAGATTTAGATGAGGGCGAAACATGGCCTGAATTTGTTTCAAACTCATTTTTATCAACGCACATCCCAAATATTCGTGTACTACCATCAGGTATGGACGATTTTTATTTTGAGCACGAAACTGCAACATTACTCAAAGACACCTCAAATTATGAGCAAACTCGTCATTACCATAAGTTACTTGAAAAAGTAATTGAGCCTGTTAAAGACGAGTTTGATATTATATTAATAGATACAGCTCCAACTCTTAACTTTATGTTTTATAATGCATTAATGGCTTCTACTGCGATGCTTATCCCTGTTCATCCAGAAGCTGTAGACTTTGATGCTAATAATAAATATTTAAAACGATTAGGTGAGATTTACCATACCGTTGCGGCACTTGGCCATGAGGGATGGGACTTTATGCAGTTTTTAGTTACCAATTATGTAAAAGGTAATCACTCACAGCGCGATATTGTTAAAGATGTTCGTAGTGCATTTGGTCGCCAAGTTATGAGTTACCCAATCAACCACAGCTCGGCGATTACTGCTAGCTCTTCGTCTTTCAATACTATTTTTGATCAAAAAGCGTCAGACAGCTTAGCAAGCCGTGAATCACTAATGCGCGCTCAAGAAAATATTAAAGATGTGGTCGATGAGCTAGAAATGCTTATTCGTTCAAATTGGCAGTCAACTCAATCAACACTCAATACCCCTAAGTAAGGATGTTAAATAAAAATGGCTAAAAAACGTAAAAATGACACCCGCTTAGATCCATTTGCAACAGCTGTAGGAAGTAGTAGCCTTGACGCATTACTTGAACAAGCAAATGCTGGTGATGTAATTCGCATGCCTGCACCGAGCGATCCTGAGCGCCAAATTACACTTGTTTGCAAAGTGATCGCACACGCTGACATTGAATCTACAACAGGTGTGTACGGTAAAAATCGCCGTGTACAAGCACTTCTTAACGAAAAGTCAGTATCGGATATTCTACCTGCCATTGCAGAGGATGGCCGTAATCAGCACCCTGCGTTACTTTGGGATCAGGGTGATAAAAGCTTAGTTTTAGCGGGTTCTCGCCGTCGTATGGCCTGTATTTTAGGTAACGCCGATTATTTAGTACTTAGTTCAAGTGACTTTACTGAGCAAGACGCTAAAATTTTAGCTGTATCTTCAGATCAATATATCGCTCCAAGTTTATGGGAGCTAGGACAAGCTTACCAGCAAACTAAAAATGAGCTTATTGAACAAGGTAAAAAAGGATCTTACAGAGAGATTGCTGCAATTGAAGGTGTATCACACACCGCCATTGCTGATGCTGTTAAAGCGTATGAACAAATACCTCCTGAAGTTATTGCACTCTACCCTACTGCGAATCACGTGGGTCGCGAAGTGGCTAAAAAGCTCATGAGCGCAAAAGAGAGAGACCAAGAGGCGTTTAATCAGCTTGTTAGTGACCTAGCTAGCGATGAAGAGCTAAACGCCATTACAAGTGACGACAAGCGTGCAATGGCAATCACCAAATGCCTAACTGCTGAGCCTCAAGTTGCTGTTAAGCGTGAAGCTGTACTTGAAAATAAGTTTGTATCAGTACAACGCAATTTAAAAAGTGGTGATGTGTCTATCAAAATTGACAATAAAGTGATGACAGACAAACGCTTAGAACAATTAACTAAGCTATTAAGTGCCTTTAATTAGTTAGTTAAATAATGATCTGTCAGACATGTCTACTTAGTTAAATACTGATCTGACAGATTGTTTTGTTAGTAAAAATCTGATCTTTACTAGCCTAATCCTACCTTAAATAATCATATTTCCTCTTCAAGATCACTTTTTTACTAACTAATCGCCCCCTTTTAGCTATTTGCTCTTGGTTTATTATTATTGTTAGTAAAATTGTGATCTATAACGTGTCGTTTAATCTTTATATTTGTATGTAGTGCCTAATATTTTGCGAAATTTTATACTCATTTTTACCTATAAACCGATTTTTTACTAAGCTATCAGCTCCAACCAGTTTATATCTTGTTAATAGTGCTTTAGCTCAGAGCACATAAGGCATATACTGGCAGAATTATTTTTAAAATTTAATGCTTAGAGTGACATGTCTGCTAACTTATCAAAAAATGATTTAATGGCTATTTTTGAAGAAATTAAAAATGAGCAGGCTACCCAGTTTCCTCTTTCTGAACGCTTTATTAAAAAACTTTTCCGCGAAAATGTCTTAGATAAAGGCAAAGAGTACTACAAGAAAGGTCAAATCACCTGGCTAGAGCATACCCCTAATTTTTCTGTTGTAGACTCTACCGTGCAAGTGGATAACGGATCATCATTTAACCAACGTATTGAGATCAGTAAAGTACCAACTGGTTATTCTGTTGATACACACTGTACGTGTAATGCAAAAACCAAATGCCGACATTTAGCTGCTATTTTGTTTAAGCTTAAAATAGAGCACTCTGGTGAATACGGTGAAGATTACTTCATTAATGATTGGTTTAGTGAATTAAGCGCTCTTAAAAGTGGTGATCAACATACACCGTCGCAAGTATTATTATTTGTATTAGATATTGAAAATAACAAAGTATTTTTAACACCTAAAATAGCTAATTTTGAGACTAAAAAGAATTACACGTTAGGCCGAAACCTCACAGAGCAACAGTTAAATAGTTTCGTAACGCCAAATGATTTACTCGAAAGTGATTTTAGATTATTTAGCTGGATACGTTCACAAAATGCAGTAGGAAGTATTGAGCTAAAAGGCCAATGGGGCTTTAGTGCCCTACAACAATTGATAGCTACTGAACGCTTGTTTTTTCAGCGCTCTCGCGTGCCAATTAAAGCGCAATCTGGCCAAGCATTGAGTTTTAGTTGGGAGCAAGATAAAGATCTATCACAATTAGTTATTAAGCTCGAGCAAACCCAAAACTGGGCTTTATTAAAAACAACACCGCCTACTTACCTCGATTTAGATCATTTAAAAGCGGGTCGTCTTCGTACACCATTGAGTGCAGACGAAATAGCGCATTTACAAACTATGCCTGCTTTGCATGACGCTAATTTTGACAGAATATATAAACAACTTGCAGATAACTTTGGCGCTGGTGTTATACCGCACCCTACAAACTTGCAGCCAACGTTACCTAAGCTATCTAGTAATGCTGTTTTAAAAGTAACAATGGGCGAGCAAGGTTTATCACTTTCGCTGTTATTTAAGTATAAAAATAAAAACTATTTAGCTGGTTCTGCCCCAGCAAGTACTATAAATAGCGCATTTGAAAACACCGTAACTAACGAGCTAATCAATCTAGGGTTTGAATTTTGTAAAGGGGGTTTACAAAGTGAGCTTGTATTTACAAAGCAATCTCCTATCCATTTGCATTGGCTAATATACGAAGTATTCCCTGGCTTTAAGCAGCGTGGTTGGCAAGTCAGTGTAAGTAAAGTAACAAGCCCTAATCCACAGTGTGAAGTGAGTTTACATGTACACCGTGCTGCAGGGCATCAAATGCACTGCAAAGTATTGTTGTGTGACGCAAAAGCAGCGCTGTTGTTTACTAATGCTGATTCGCTTTATCAGTCATTGAATCGCCAAAGTGAACTGTTTTATTACTACCCGCTTGGTCGTCAGTTTGGGGTTATTAATAAGTCTGCTATTAACTTATTAAACGAATTTAAAGAACGTTTTGAATTTGTAAAAACACGTGACGAATTTAATATTCCGCTTTCGTATTTACCTGAACTAGTAAAGCACACAGCTATTAACGTAGAGCTTCACGACGATTCACTTGAGCTATATTTACAAGAGTTAAATAATACCGATAAGGCAATGCCTAAGGTTTCATTACATGGCTTAAATGACTCAGTAACACTTCGTGAGTATCAACAGCAAGGCGTTGATTGGCTTAGCTTTTTAAAACGTCATCAATTAGGTGGTATTTTAGCTGACGACATGGGGTTGGGTAAAACACTCCAAGTTATTGCATTTTTAGCGAGTACATTTAATCGCCCACAAGCAGGCCCTACACTTATAGTGTGCCCAACTAGCTTGGTGAGTAATTGGAAAAACGAAATTACTAAGTTTGCTAAAAGTTTAAAAGTAACCACTATTTTTGGATCAAACCGTAACGATCCTTTACAACACTTAGCACAAGCGCAATGCATTCTTACTACATACCCGCTTTTAAAGCGTGATATTGCATATTATTCGCCATTATATTTTGAAAATATTATCCTCGATGAAGCACAATACATTAAAAACGATACCGCACAGGTCTCACGATTAGTTAAACGCTTAAATGCCGACTTTAAACTTTGTTTAAGTGGTACTCCAATCGAGAATAATTTACTTGAGCTTAAATCGTTACTCGATTTTGCTATGCCATCGTTACTTGGCTCTCAAGCCCACTTTAAGCAGCACTTTCAAACGCCTATTGAGCGTGAAGCTGATATGCAGAGGGCTGAGCAGTTAAAAGCGTTAATTATGCCCTTTATAATGCGCCGCACTAAAGCACAAGTAGCGCAAGAGTTACCTGAAAAAACAGAGCTTACAAAAGAGTTTGAGTTTGAGCCTAAGCAAAAAGAAATGTACCAAGGCATTACACGTTCATTAGAAGAGAAGCTAATAGACTTATTTGCCGAACAAGGCGCACAAAAAAGTAAGCTTGCATTTTTAGAGGCGCTTTTAAAGTTAAGGCAAATTTGTTGCCACCCTAAATTAATAGAACCAGATACTCAAGCAGGCTCTGCTAAGCTTGAATGGTTAACAACACACTTACCGCTTATGCTAAGCCTGGGTCGTAAGATTATTATATTTAGTCAGTTTACATCGGCACTCGATTTAATAGCTCAACGCCTTGAAGAAATAAACATTAACTTTAGTATGCTTACAGGGCAAACGCGTCAACGAGATAAAGTAATCGACGAGTTTACCAGTGGTAAAACATCCGTGTTTTTAATTAGCTTAAAAGCCGGTGGAACAGGCCTTAACTTAACACAAGCAGATACTGTTATTCATTTTGATCCATGGTGGAATCCCGCAGTAGAAAAGCAAGCGACTGATAGAGCCTACCGTATTGGTCAAACTAATCCTGTATTTGTTTATAAGCTCATAATGAGTAACTCAATAGAGCAAAAAGTATTTAAAATGCAGCAAGACAAGCAAGCTCTTGTTGATGCATTATTTACTGATAAATCAATGAGCTTTACAAAGTTTGATGAGCAGCAAATGTTGTCTTTAATTAAAAACTAAAAAAGATCTAAAAAGTTTTGATCTTTTTATGAACTTAATTAAAAAGCGGACGTCTATCATTATGCTTGTTGATTAATTGCAGTTAACACAAGCATCATGTTGATTTCCCATTTAGTTACTAATTTTAGTAATGATTGAGCCAGCCCATTTTGAGTTGGCTTTTTTTATGTCTAAAATTTAGTGCGCAGCACTTATTTTAAAAGTTTTTTATTTTTTTATGAACTTAATTCAAAAAGACGCGTCTACTATTATGCTTGTTGATTAATTGCAGTTAATACAAGTTTTCATGTTGATTCCCTATTTAGTTACTAATTTTAGTAATGATTGAGCCAGCCCATTTTGAGTTGGCTTTTTTTATGTCTAAAACTTAGCGTTCAGCACTTATTTTAAAATTTTTTATTTTTTTTTGAACTTAATTAAAAAAGACGCGTCTACTATTATGCTTGTTGATTAATTGCAGTTAATACAAGTTTTCATGTTGATTCCCCCCTATTTAGTTACTAATTTTAGTAATGATTGAGCCAGTTCATTTTGAACTGGCTTTTTTTATGCCCATAATTTGATTTGTTTAAATCAACCCGAATAAAAATAAATGATCTTCCGCAAATTAATTTGAATTAATTATTTTGTTATCCGGTCTACTCTAATGCCTGTTGTTATATAGCCTCACCTAATAATATTAGTTATTTTGGTGATTATGTATTTAAGTTGCAGCTTGCTCAGGCAGATGTTGATTATCCCTTTGATTACTTAAATTAGTAATATTTGACCAGCTTATTTTAAGCTGGTTTTTTTATGTCTGTAATTTCTTAACTCCCCTACTTCTGTTGTTGGTTATTGGTTATGATGGCATGTCTCTAAATTTTATAAGTTTATTTTATGCTCACTCAAGTACTCACTAATATTGATTGGCTAAGCGCTGGTGCTGGTGTTGCTTTAGGCGCCCTATTTTACGGCGCTGTATCAACACGGCTTCGCAAAAAGCTACATCTACAAATAAGCGAACAGCAGCAACAGCTTTCCCTGTTACAAAACCAATTTGATAATAAAGAGCTGCAATACAGCGCCTTACTAGAAGATCATGAACTGCTAGAACATACTCACCAAGAGCAGCGCGATGAAGCCCAGCATTTTAAAACGCGTTTTAGCGAACAAGAAAAACAAAGCATTCAATACAATCATTTTTGGCGTAAAGCCGAAGGCGAGCTGGCAGCGCTTCGTGAACAATATAATCAGCGCGATGTTGAATATAATAATATGCGCACTACCCTTGAGCAAAAACAGCAAAACTTTAGCGAGCAACTCGCGCAAATTGAGCAAAGTAAAAATACGCTCAAAAAAGAGTTTGAAAACCTAGCCAATAAAATTCTAGAAGAAAAATCACAAAGCTTTAAAACCTTAAATCAAGAAAGCATTGAGCAATTATTAAAACCAGTTCAAGGCGAGCTAAAAGGCTTTAGAGAAAAAATGGAATCAATGCACGTTGAAGACATAAAACAACGGACTGCGCTTAAAACCGAGCTACTGCATTTGCAAGCTAAAAGCCAAGCTATAACAGATCAAGCCGACAAGCTCAGTAACGCCCTACAAGGGCAAAAGAAAACCCAAGGTAATTGGGGCGAGCTTATGCTCGAAAACGTATTAGATAGTGCTGGCTTACGTGCAGGCGTTGATTATAAGCGCGAAGTGTCGTTTAACACTGAAGATGGCCGCTTGCGCCCTGATGTAGTTGTGTACTTACCACAAGGTCGCCACTTAGTTATTGATGCTAAAACTTCATTAAATGCCTATACACGCTATGTGAACGCTGAAAATGAGCTAGATGCTAATCAAGCAATTAAAGAGCATGTAAACGCCGTTACAGCGCGTATTAACGAACTTGCGAGTAAATCGTACGACCGTTTGCCTGGTATTAACTCGCCAGAAGTAGTGGTTATGTTTGTACCAATAGAATCAGCTTTCGTAGAAGCACTCAAATATCAAAGCGATATTTACCAACAAGCAATCGAAAAAAATATACTGGTAGCTACACCCACCACCCTGCTTACTAGTTTAAATATTGTTAAACAGCTTTGGCGTTTTGAAGAGCAAACCAAATATTCAAAAGAGCTGGCAAGTCGAGCGGAGCGTTTTTATAACAAGCTCAATGGTTTTTTATTGAGTATGGAAGGCGTAGGTAAGCAGCTTGATAAAGCGAAAGAAAGTTATGATAAAGCATTTTCGCAGCTATACCGTGGTAAAGGTAATTTAATTAAACAAGCATCAGAGTTTAAAGAGCTAGGTGTGTCGGTACAAAAAGAGCTACCTAGTGAGAGCGTAGAACGTGCTCAATTAGAATTAGATTAGGGTCTGTTGATCTTTCAAGGTTAAATTTGCAGCAGTCTGTTTGGTATTTAGGCAAGGCAGAGCCTATGTAGTGTGGTTATTCCCCATAAATGGGCGATAACGTAGCATTAATGCCAAACAGGCGCAGCCCAAAGGGTTCTTTCTAGGGGCTATTTACTCTTTGTTGCTCGGTTTTTACTTAGCCCACTAGGTTACAAACCTCGCGCCGCGATTAAATAGCCCCTAGTTTGAACAAATTTTAATCCGCAAAGATCAACAGACCCTAACCCTGATTTATTTTTATTTAGTTTATGTAAGTTAAACCTTAAGGATATTTATGAATAACAAGATTGTAGGAATTGTTTTAATCGTTATAGGTATCGCTTTAATTATGTGGGGATACGACGTGTATGATGCGGCGGCTTCGCAGCTTAGCCGTGCATTTAGTGGCGACACACCAATAGAAGCATGGGCGGGTATTATTGGCGGTGCTATCTGTGTGTTAATTGGTATTAAAAAGCTCAAGTAACCTGAACTTGAATAATAGATCTATTTAAGCAGCTATTTTCAGCGCTAACTACGTTGAATTTAGTTGCAATTTGCTGCACTGCACAGTGTTACTTGGCAAGATAAAACTCTTACAGGGCTTGCCAGTAATTGCATTGTGAAAGAGACAAATAGGCCGTGTATTGCAAGACAAACCTTCAATAATAAACGCTTCAGTAATATTTACCCCAATTATTTCAACTACGCTCGGTTAAATTAGCTAAGTGTTGCCGCAATCGCTTTGCTAGTGAGATTATTTGTGCATCTTTAATTTATTACGATTTTGTCTACTAATTTGTACACATCTAATAAATGTAACCATTTTATGTTGTATAAATGAGTATTAAAGCGTGCACCAATTTGGAAGTATGCTTTTTTATCAAGCTATTAAAGTGCACTGTTTTGTGCATTTAAAAGGACTATACGAGTAAAGAAAATAATCAGTTTTAAATGTTAATTCAAACGTCTGTTCAGTGTTTGTTAATTTAACTATCTTATTGATAGTATTGGTGTTTATTGTCTTCTTCCTGCTTGAATTTGGTTGTTATTTATACTAGCTTATAACGTAGATATTTAACCTACTCAAGGAGAATAGTCACATGGTATCTCGCAGAAATTTTATTAAAGCAGGGGCTGCTTTAAGTTTAGGCTCTATTTTTAGTGCTTCAGCTTTGGCTGAGCAATTAAAGGTAAAAATGTCTAACGGCAGTGTTATGCAAACTAAAGGATCAATAGATAAAAGCGCTGCTCTACCCACAAACGATGTTACTAACGCTAAGCATTACCGGCCGGAATCAAGAATGGGCTTGGGTGGCCTTGCCGCCGGGAATGGCTTTAATACTATATCAAGCGATACAGAAATTTTAACAATGCTAAATGCAGCATGGGATTCTGGTATTCGTCATTTTGATACGTCACCTTTTTACGGTTTGAGTTTAAGCGAAAGGCGCTTCGGTGATTTACTTCGAAACAAAAAGCGTGAAGATTATGTTTTATCCTCAAAAGTAGGCCGCCTTCTTACCCCTTCAGCAGAGCCTTTAGAAAATAGTTGGCATTGGGCTGATCACTCACCGTTTCATTATAAGTATGATTATTCAGCATCAGGCACGCGCCGTTCAATAGAAGATACTTTGCATCGTATTGGAGTAGCTTCACTCGATATTGTCTATATTCACGATTTATCACCACAAAATAGTGACATGGGGGATGACTGGCTTAAGTATTTTGATCAAGCGGCTAAAGGTGCTATTCCAGAGCTGACTAAAATGCGTGATGAAGGAATAATTAAAGGCTGGGGTTTTGGAGTAAATACACCTCATGCTGTTTATAAAGCGCTTGATATGTCAGACCCAGATATTTGCTTACTAGCGCTGCAGTATTCAATTTTAGATCACAAGCAGGCACTTGATAAAACCTTTCCTATGCTAGATAAACGAGGTATTTCAGCAGTCATTGGTGCGCCGCTTAATGGTGGTTTTTTAGCCGGTCGTAACCGCTTTAATTATTCTCCTAAAATTCCAGGGCCTATGCAGCAAAAGTTTAATGCAATAAGCGACATTGCATCTAAACATGGGATTGATATTAAAACAGCTGCACTGCAGTTTGCAGAAGCGCCTTCAACTGTATCCTCAATTATTCCTGGGGCACGCACGGAGGAGCAAATTAAAGCTAATGTAGCCTCAATGAAAGTTACCATACCAAGCGAATTTTGGAGTGAGTTGAAATCTAAACAGCTTATTGCCCAAAACGCCCCCATACCTGCATAACAAAATAGGTGTGCCATTTGCTTGGCACACCTCGTTATAGCTAGTGAGGTTGATTTTTAAGCAGCGCTTAGTAGTAAGTGCATTGATTGTTGGGCATTTGTATAAGCGCAGCTTGTTGGCGTTTAAAAACGTAGTTTTTAAAATTAGTGATTAGGCAGTCAAAAGCTCGGTTTCTCGCGTGAGCAAGCTCTACATGCTGTGTCTCGATAAATTATAGACACAGCATGTAGAGCTAATAGGTAGGAAAAATCTACCGATTACACTACCTCAAGCAGTAAAATATTTTATATAACAGCTCGTAACCTTATAAACCAAATGAACATCTCAGTGAGTATGTTAAAAGAGGATTGTTTAGTTGTGGTTGGCCAAAAGCATTATTACGTGCCTATTACATATTACGCATATCGGTATCATGCTGCGTTTCACCCTGGCGGCCAGAGCGTCTGGAATAAATTAAAAGAGCTAAATGTATAACGCAAAAAGTTACTGTAAACCCCCATTACAGTTAGCCGGTAAATTGTAAAAGAGTAAATTAGCCCTACTTAATAAATTAAGTAGGGCTAATTGGTTTAATTAAAAACCAAATTTACCGTTGCTGTTCTGCCATTGTGCTTTTGCAGGAATAGTTTCAATAGTGTCCCAGTGTTCTACAATTTTGCCATTTTCTACACGGAATAAATCATAAAACGATACATGCTTATTCATAAATGTACCTTCGTTTACTGCTAAAACAAAGTTACCTTGGCCTAAAATAATATGGTTTTTGCTTACTATCATTGGCATGTTTAACTTAGCGAGTTCACCAAGCGCTTTACCTAAGCCGCTTAAATCGTCTGCAATTGCAGAGTTGTGCTGAATATACGCGCCTTTTTCACTGCTAATAAAGTCATTGATTTTAGCCATGTTGCCGTTAATTAAAATGGTATTTACAAAGCCTTTAACTAGCGCTTTATTCGCTTTTGTTTTACTCAAATCGGTAATCGCTGTTGCGCCATCTAACTGCGTACGGCCACTTGGATTTACAGGTGTAATGGCTTGTAAGTTATCCCAGTGTTCTATAATTTTACCGTTTTCAAACTTAAAAATATCAAAGCCAACTTTCGGACCAAAAAAGTTATATTCAGTATGTGTAACTGTGTAGTTACCATCAGAAAAAGCGCGTTTCACTTGCGCTTTTGCGCTGCCTTTAGGTAATTGCTGGAGTACTTCACCAAAACCTGCAAGGCCATCTTTAACGGCTAAATTATGCTGTGTGTATTGAGTTGGGTTTATATGGCTAATGGCTTTGGCATCGCCTGTTTCTATGCTTGAAATAACTGCAACCGCTTTATCGGTATTACTAAGTGTAGTTTGTTCAGATGTGGTTTTTTGTACACTTGCACATGCAGTTAAGCTAATAACTGCAGTCGCTAACACACTGCGAGTAAGTAGTGATAATGGTTTCATTGTAATGCCCTTAATTATTGGTATGCAGGCATTTTATGTAATATTTATAATGTGCAGTAGAGTGTAAGTTGGCGCTAAAATGGTAAAAATCGAACCCCGCCAATCTAAGCTAAGTCGGCTATAAAATAGTGGCACTATGGCGTACTTGAAACTGACTCGGTGTAGCTCCAGTTTGTTTTTTAAAATATTTTACAAAGTTGCTAGCATCTTCAAAACCAAAATCGTAAGCGAGTTTTTGTGTTGTTACATTGCTTATTATTAAGCGGCGTTTTATTTCTATTAAGGTAAACGCGTCAATCATTTGCTTTGCTGTAAGGCCGGTACTTAATTTACAAATACTATTAAGGGTTTTGTAGGTTGTATGCAGCTTGTTTGCATACCAGTTAGCATCGCGAATAGTTAGAAAATGGCTCTGTAGCAACTTATAAAAAGTACCCAGTTTAATGCTTTGCTCTGGGTTGATATTATCATGACGCAGTTCTGGGCGTAGCCTATGCAATCCTAAAGCCAGCGCGCTAAATAAATACATAACAATGAGTGGGTCTGATTGCGGGTGTGCAATTTCTATTTCCATTTCGTTTATGGCATTTATTACCCGGGCTTGGCTATGTTTATTTAGCTTAAGTAATGGCGTATGTTGTTGGTTTAAATGGGTTGGTGTGTAATTTGGTAAGCGCATATTGGTATGCACGCGGTCTAAAAATGTTTGCGTAAACAATACAACATACCCTGTTGGTTGCTTACTAAAGTCGAATGCGTGCACTTGGTCGGGTTGCAAAAAAATAAGTGTGTTTGGCTCAAATGAATATTGTGTAAAATCAACCATGTGCTTTCCATTGCCCTGTTCTATATAAATAATCATATAAAACGAGACTCGATGCGGCATTTGCGGGTCGTGAGAAATTATATCTCGCTCGTACAAATTACTAAGAGGCAATATTTCAAGCTCAGCTTGCGCTGACTTATCATGGTTAAAACCAATGTTAGGAATATCCATTCGGGCTTATTTTTATGTGTTTTATAAAGTGTATGTGAGTTAGCTTTAGCTTATCAAGCACATTGCGATTTATTAACCCACTTTTTGTATGGCTGATGCTTATCGTACAGTACATTAAAGATATACGTGTAAATGAGTATAAATACTAAAAAGCCTGCTTCTAATGCAGCAGCAGCCAGCCATGTAATATTTAAATACCAAGCGAGCACTGGCAGCGTTATTACCACCATACCCAGCTCAAAGCCACATGCATGAGTAACACGAGTTAGTAAGCTGCGATCTTTTCGGTTATGTCCTGCTATTTTATCAAACACTATGTTGTAAATGTAGTTCCACAACATGGCAAAAATTGATAAACCAATGCCTACTATTGCCATTTTTCCTGTTGCAAACCCACCAAAATAAACTGATGCAGGTACAACAAAAAATAATGCAATCATCTCAAATATTAGGGCCTGAAAAATACGTTCTGCTGTGTTCATATACAAATAACTTCTTAAGTTGATGACGATGGCTGTATTTTCATTCATTATAAAGATATGTGTTAGTTACTTAGTATCGGGAAAAGCGATATGTTTAGTATTGAACAACTTCAGGCATTTGTGGCTACCGTTGAAGCTGGATCGTTTTCAGCTGCTGCACGCGGTTTAAGTAAAGCGCAGTCGGTAATAAGCCAGCATATTATTAATTTAGAAATAGACTGTAATGCGACATTATTTGAGCGCACAGGGCGCTATCCACAATTAACCGAAGCCGGTAAACAGTTACTACCCCAGGCTAAGGCCGTGCTTAATCAACACCAGCGATTAACAAACTCTGCATTAACACTAAACGAAAAAACACCAACCGAAATCACTATCGCACTTGACGAAGGGATCCCGTTTAAAACTATCGCGAGTATTATTAGCAAGCTGCAAAGTAAGTATCCTTACGTATCGCTTGAGTTTTTAAGTGCATCCAGCCATGACATAATTGACATGCTAAACAGCGAAAAGCTTATAACGGGTATTATTTTTAGTGAATTAAATATACCGAGTTACTTAGACTATGAATGTATTGGAACGGTAAAATTTGATTTATATGTTGCTAAGTCGCACCCTTTAGCGGGGATCAGATGTGAGAATATGGATGGTCTTCGGCTACATAGACAACTTCTTCTTCGTTCGCGCAATACACAAACAAGCAGCTTTCAGCTAAAAATTAGCCCAGAGATTTGGTATGCCGATAATTACTTTGTATTACTCGAGCTAGCAATACAAGGTAACGGGTGGTGCTTATTACCAAACCATGTAGCTCTAGATGCAGTACAAAGTGGTGAGCTGGTTAAACTTCCTCTTGAGTTTGAAGAAATGGGTTGGTTGGCTAATGTTGATGTATTACAGCATCAGCGGCATAGTAATCAAAAAGTGTTTAAAGCGCTTCGAAGTGTATTACGAGGGCTGTTATAAAATTTCTATTGTGGAATATTATTTCCATAATGATTGGGTTTTTTACCTCTTTTTTAACTGTGTCAATAAAGCCAAAATAGCGTCATTAACACAGCGTATTAAACGACGAGAGGCAAAACACATGAAAGCAATTGGATATCAACAAAACTTACCTGTTTCAAACGAGCTATCACTTCAAGACATTGAACTTGAAATGCCAACAGCACACGGCCACGATATTTTAGTGGAAGTAAAAGCAGTATCTGTTAATCCGGCTGATTTTAAAATTCGTGAATCAATGCCAGCGCCAGAAGGCGAATACAAAGTACTTGGCTTTGATGCTACAGGCGTTGTTAAATCTGTTGGCGAAAATGTGTCTTTATTTAAACCTGGCGACAAAGTTTGGTATGCCGGCGATGTAACGCGTTCAGGTAGTAATACACAGTTTCAATTAGTTGATGAGCGTATTGTAGGTAAAATGCCAACGACGTTATCTAACTTTGAAGCCGCAGCGCTTCCTCTTACTAGCCTTACCGCATGGGAGTTGTTGTTTGATAGATTAAACGTAGCTGAAAATGATGATTCTAAAAGTATTTTAGTGATTGGTGCTGCCGGCGGTGTAGGCTCAATTATGGTGCAATTGTTAAAGCAGCGCACTAAGCTTAAAATTATTGCTACAGCGTCTCGCGCCGAAACCACGTCGTGGTTAGAGGATTTAGGTGCCGATACTATTATTAATCACCGTAATTTATTAAGTGAAGAGTTTGCAGCTAAAAATTTAGGTGAAGTAGATTATGTCGTTAGTTTAAATAACACTGCTCAACACTTGCCTGAAATAGTTAAAGTGATTAAGCCACAAGGTAAGTTTGCACTGATTGACGACCCTGAAACACTTGATATTGTGCCATTCAAAACCAAATGTGTGTCGGTACATTGGGAGCTTATGTTTACTCGTTCATTATTTAAAACAGACGATATGCAAGAGCAACACGTTATTTTAAATAACGTAGCGACGATGATTGACGAAGGCCTGATTAAAACAACATTTGGTGAGCATTTAGGCACTATTAACGCCGTTAATTTACGTAAAGCGCATCAGCATCTTGAAACGCAAACGGCTAAAGGTAAAGTTGTTTTAGAGGGCTTTTAAATAACCACTTTATAAGTATATTTTGAGTACACAAAAAAGCCCCTAACGGGGCTTTTTTATATCTGCTATTTGTATAACTGTTTGTAATTAGGCATATGTTCAACCCAAAATGGCGGTGTACCAATATACTCTTGCACGGTTTTAATAAACTCACTTACCAATGGGGTTTGTTTACGATGAGGGTAAAGCGCGTAAATACCTGTGCCCATAGTTGATAGTTTATAATTAGTTAAAAGCGGCACAAGGCCCATTTTATCAATAGGTTCTTCTAGATTAAATAAATCGAGCATTACATACCCAAGCCCTGCTTTTACTGCATCGACCATAGCGCGTACATCACTCACTTTGTAATTGCCTTTCATTTTATGTATTTTTTGCTCATCACCATGAGGCTCAGTGCTTAACTTAATTTGGTCGAGACTTACATCGCCATTGCCATAAATAATAGCGGGTAAAGCTAATAAATCTTCTGGCGTGCTTGGCATTCCGTGCTTTTTTATAAAATCATGTGATGCAACAAGCGCAAAGTGCATATTAGCAATTTTTCTAGCCATTAAATTAGAGTCGTTTAGTTTGCCTATTCTAAAGGCTAAATCGTAATGATCGGCAATAATATCGTTACGCTTATCGTCAAGCATCAAGGTTATTTTTACCTCAGGATACTTTTGCATAAATATATTAATAGCGGGCTGAATATACTGCTGACCAAAAAACATACCGGAGGTAATGCGCAAAATACCTTTTGGCTTTGCCTGATACGAGTCGGCTATGCTATGGATATCAGAAAGTGTATCGATAAGAATATGCGCTTGCGTTAAAATTTCCTCTCCTGCTGAGGTGAGCGAAAACGAGCGCGTAGAACGATTTAACAATTGCACACCTAAACTGGTTTCGAGTTTTTTAATTTGTTTAGACAGCGACGAATTATCCATATCATGCAGTGCTGCGGCTTTGGCAAATGAGCCTTTTTGCACTACATCTACAAATAACGTTAATTGATTAGTTATCGACATATCACTCTCCTAAATCCCAGTAAGGTGTATCGCCATAATAGCCACTTGCAAAATCAACAAACGCACGTACTTTACTGGGTAAAAACTGTCTGTTTGCATACACCATGTAAAGCCCCATTGGCTCGGGTTCATGGTCTTTTAAAATGCGCACTACTTTACCTTGAGCCAGTGCTTCCCCTGCTATAAATGTTGGCTGCATAGCAATACCACCACCCGCAATGGCTGTATTTAGTAGCAAATCACCATTGTTAGCCACAAAGTTACTTTCAAGCTTTAGCTCGCTTTTTAACTCATTAACCCCAAATAATCGCTTTGTGGGTTCGCTGTGGGAATAACGTAAATAATTATGTGACTGTAAATCTAGCAGTGTTTGTGGCGTGCCATGGCGTTCTAAATAGTCGGGTGATGCAAAAACCGCTAGGTGTATAGGTGCAATTTTTTTAGCTATCAACGTTGAGTTTTTTAATACGCCAATGCGCAGAGCAATATCAATACCCTGCTCTACTATATCTACATATTGGTCGGTGAGCCGTAAATCTAACTTTAAATTTGGATACTGCTTTTGAAAATCAACCAACAAACCTGCTAAATGCTTAGTACCAAACGACATAGGCGCACTAATACTAAGCACACCCGAGACATTCTCGCTTAAGTTATTTAGTGAGTTTTCCATGTCTTCAATATCAATAATCACTTGCTGACAACGCTGATAATATTGATTTCCAGCTTCTGTAACACTTACTTTTCGCGTTGTACGGTGTAATAAACGCGTGCGTAGATTATCTTCCAGCGCAGAAATATATTTGCTGACTAACTGCGGCGAAATATCGAGTTTATCGGCCGCTTTTGAAAACGATCCTTCTTGCACAACGGCTAAAAAGGTCTTCATGGTGGTGAGTTTATCCATTTTTAACAATACTTTGTTGATAATGTATAAATAAATACCATATTTATCGTCAAAATAAAAACTAATATAGTGCTTAATAACACATCTATTTGTTTAAGGTTTTAGCATGACTCAGCCCGCTTTATTTATATCTCACGGTTCGCCAATGATGGCTGTTCAGCAATCGGCTACGTCAGATTTTCTTGCATCATTAGGTCAAACGCTTAGTAAACCACGTGCTATTGTGGTTTTTTCTGCCCACTTTGATGAAGCGCACGATATAGTTATTACATCAGGAGATGCGCCGCATACTATTCACGACTTTTATAACTTCCCCAAGCCCCTGTATGAAATTCAATACCCAGCACCAGGAGACCCTAAGCTTGCTAATACTATTAGTGAGTACTTTTACAAAGCGGGTATTAAAACGGTGCAAAGTGCAGATCAAGGATGGGATCATGGTGTGTGGATCCCGCTGCGCTTAATGTACCCCGCAGCTAATATTCCCATTGTTCAGGTGTCTATTAATACCCGTTTAGGCGCAAAGGCAATGTACAGATACGGGCAGTTACTTGCACCGCTTCGCGATCAAAACATATTAATTATTGGCTCGGGTGGCATTAGCCATAACCTACCCGAAATATTTAAAAAACCACCTACGCCTAATCGCATTCTAATGGTTAATGAGTTTACTCAATGGGTTGAACAAACGCTTTTAGCGCAAAATACACCCGCGCTGTTAGATTATTTAAACCAAGCGCCCCACGTATTATTTAACCACCCTACCCAAGAGCACTTTTTACCATTATTTGCGGCTCTGGGAGCAGGTACAAATGAAGCCGAAAAAATACATGAAGACATCGAAATGGATATTTTAGCGCTTGATGCATACAAGTTTTATTAGTTTGAGCGTTCGTTCAAATTGAGTTAAGCTGCAGGCACGTAGGCTTTAGCCAACTTAACTTAATTTTTTGCGGAGCAAACATGGCAACTACACTTGCATTTGACGTATACGGTACGCTAATAAACACTCACGGCGTACTGTCCTTACTCGACGACATGATTGGCGATAACGCCCAAGCATTTTCAAATACATGGCGCGAAAAGCAATTAGAGTATTCATTTAGACGTGGATTAATGCAAAATTATATTCCTTTCTCGCTATGTACAAAACACGCACTCGATTACGCCTGCTTAGCGCACAAAACCGAGCTAAGTGAAGATCAAAAGGGGCAACTGCTAGAGCTATATAAAACGCTTCCTGCGTTCGATGATGTAAAAGCAGGCCTTGAGCAATTAAAAGCGAAGGATTACCGTTTGTTTGCATTTTCAAACGGCGCAGCCGACGCAGTTCATACCTTATTAGAAACCGCTGGCATTAGTGAGCTTTTTGAAGGGGTAGTAAGTGCTGACGACGTTAAAACCTTTAAACCAAACCCAGGGGTTTATAGCCACTTTTTACGCGAAACCAATTCAACAGGCGCAAACACGTGGCTTGTATCAAGTAACCCGTTTGATGTAACCGGTGCCATATCGCACGGTATGCGAGCGGCGTGGATTCAACGATCTAAAGATTCAATTTTCGATCCGTGGGAAATACAGCCAAATACTATTGCAACCGATTTACTCGATTTAAAAGCAAAATTAGAAAGCGTTAACTAATTTTCTATCCCCTCTTTTGCTTATGGTATTAAGTGCCGTGGGTGTAAAGGGGGTTTACGTTTTAACTATTTACTCCCGCCTTTATTAGCTCAATCACTGTATTCATACGTTTTGCCAACGGCCTATTTCGGTGATGGCACACATAAATAGATTCACTAACCGGACATTCTAAATGATGCGTTTTAATAAGCGCGGGCTTATTGAATGCGCCAACAGCATGAGCAGGTAATACCGTAAAGCCCAACCCTAAACTTACTGGTTCTAGTATTAAACTAATTTGGTTAGAAAATCCCGTACGTCTTATTTGGTCAATATGCTCAAACTCACTGTAGTTTTCGCTTAGTAGTAGCTGCGCATGATGGCTTGCATCGGGATGAGCAATAAACCCTAGCTCACACAGGGTTTGCCAATTAGGCATGTTTATACCTGCAGGCGTTACAAGTAGTAGTGGCTCTTGGCTTATTTTATGGCTGGTTAGTTCGCTAAATGTTGGAGCTTGAGTTAAAAACCCGATGTCGGCACTATGGTTTGCTACTGCTTGTTCAACACTTACATTGGGCGCAAAGCGGTAATCAATAATTAGTTCTTTATGCTCAGATTGCAGTGCTAATAATTGATTATAAAACTTTAAACCACAACTGCCCGGAGATTGAATCTTTACCGCTCCGCTGTACGGCGAATCATCTTTTAATTGTTGTTCTAAAAACTGCCAATCTTTAAGAAGTAGGCTGCCCTGCTTATATAAGTTTTGGCCCTGAGGAGTAAGAGAAAACTGCTTACCATGGCGCTCAAGCAAAGCGCAGTTAACTTGTTGCTCTAGCTTTTTAATGTGCTGACTTACACCAGATTGGGTCATATAAAGGCGCTCAGCTGTTTTGGTAAAATGATTTACCTCAACCAAAGTACAAAACGTATTTAACCATGTTGGATTTATCATTACAAAACGTACTCAAAATGATGATTAATGATAATTTTACTTAATGTTGGTCGGTTCGTAAACTAACTCCATCGACTAGTCACAAGATAAGTCACAAGTTAAAGAGGAAGCATTATGAGTCATACATATCCACGTAGTTTTTCGCACATTGGTATTTCGGTTCCCGACGTTGAAAAAGCAGTCGAGTTTTACACTAAGGTTATGGGTTGGTACACAATAATGGAACCCACTTTAATTACCGAAGACAAAAGCCCAATTGGCGAAATGTGTACAGAAGTATTTGGCGAAAAGTGGGAAAAATTCAAAATAGCGCACCTATCTACAGGGGATCGTATTGGTGTCGAAATTTTCGAATTTAAAAACCAAGAAAACCCAAAAGACAATTTTGAATATTGGAAAACAGGCATCTTCCATTTTTGTGTTCAAGACCCTGATGTAGAAGGTTTAGCTGAGCGTATTGTAGAAGCTGGCGGTAAAAAACGTATGCAAGCCCCTCGTTATTACTACCCGGGTGAAAAGCCGTACCGCATGATCTACATGGAAGACCCGTTTGGTAACATCCTTGAAATTTACAGCCACAGCTACGAGCTTATTTACAGCGCAGGCGCTTACTAAATAGCACTTAGCTAAAAACAAAGACCGCAGTATTTATTACTGCGGCCTTTTTGTTTCAGTTATAGAGTTTTTAAATACACTTCACCGTCTTCTTATTCTCTATAACTTGTTTTTGCTTAGCTTGTGCAGCATGTTTTGCCCTGAGTTGAAAATATTATCAACCTCCAGAAAAACACTACCAATCGAACTGTGTCCTAGTGAATTTATGAACGACATAATGTATTTGTCAGGAACTTTTGCTCTTATCCACAAACAGGCTACATGTCAGTACCGCTGAGATTAAAAAACAAAATATTACGCTTAATGTAAATAATATAAAGTTTTCATTTTTTGATATAGCTGCTCCTTTAAGGAATATTTCACCGCTATTAAGTGCATCTACTCCTACATAGATCATCAACGGAATTACAAAAAATGCATTGCTGAGCTTAATAAGTAAGTCCTTTGATGAAAGACTTACTAATTGAGAAGCATTATGCTCTTCCTCGTCTCTATTTAATAGTTCGGCTTTTAATAGCTCAAAGCGTTCAGGGTACAAAGCCCTATCAATAGACGTGATAGCTTCTTGCAATTCAGTAATAGAATATTCTGAATAATTTGGTTCCATCTATTAAACCTTCTCCACTGCCTAACGCTTACATAAGCGGAAAAATATAGTTGACCAAAATGGTTTTAGGAACAAAAAACAGCCAGCTATAATTTTTTCATTTGATATTTACGTTAGGTTTTTTAGTTAACTGTATATAAAACAAGTATATATAGCTAATGGGCCAAAGTAAGAATATGGAAGCTACTAGTTTAAAGTGTCCATTTTTATATGAATGTGCTTGTGCTGAAAACCAACTTAATAAAGCTCCAATTACACACAAAATCTTAAGAATGTTACCAAACCAGTGTTCATTAAGGAAACTCATAAAACTGGTGTTTTGACTTGCAAATATAAATAACAAAAGAGCTGAGGTACCAAATAAGAGACAGCTTCTTGATTCTGAAAATTTTAGTAAGAATAGGCTAAAACCATCTTCCATGTTTTCACTAAAAAGTGGATGCTTCATAGAACTCCATTTAACATCTAACAATTTTACAGGCCGCGAATCGAGCATACTTCTACCGATGTCACGCTCATTTTCTACTTTACACAGTTTTAACAAATTACCTAAGATATTGCTATCAAAAGCTATTTAATATTTACAAGCAAAGTTAAGGCATATAAATGCGCGTTTCGCTCATTTCCTTGATTATGTAAGTAAGCAGCAGTTTGGCTGGCTTAATAGGTATTATAAGTATATGATATTGATAATTATTTGCATTAAAGGGTTTTGAAGGTGTGTATGAAAAAGTCTATGTTAACTCTGGCGTTAGTTACGGGTTTGAGTGGTTGTAGCACAACAGCCACGGTGCCTGATAAAAGCTCATCATTATATTACTCAGCGCTTTATAATGCACAAGCAAAGCCTGTTAGCTCTGTATTATTAGAGCCCAAGCTATTAAATGCCGATGTGGTTTTAGTAGGTGAATGGCATACGCACCCGGGTGTGCATTTATTTCAGGCTGAGTTATTTGAGCAATTAAGCAAAAGTAATAAACACACTGCCCTTTCGCTTGAACAATTTAGCCGCGCCGATCAGCTTACTTTAAACCAGTATGTTAAAGGTGAAATTGGTGAGCAATACTTAATTGACAACACCCAAGCGTGGCCAAATTACAAAAGTGATTACCGTGCGCTGGTAGAGCTGGCAAAAATGAACAATAGCGATGTAATCGCTGCAAATGCGCCTAAAAATATTGTTACCTGTATTGGCAGGCAAGGCATAAGTTACCTAAATAAACTTGATGATGAACAACGCCGCTACATTGCAGCCACTATTGATACCTCCCCCAGTGATTACAAGCAACGCTTTATGGCATCAATGCACCATGGTTCGGTGAGTCAAAACGAAAACTATTATGCTGCGCAAGTTACCTGGGATGAAACCATGGCAGAGTCTATTGTTAACTATTTAAATAATCATAAAGATGCGCAGGTAATGCATATAGCGGGCGATTTTCATGTGAAAAATGGCGAAGGTATAGCGCGCGTTATTAAGCGTTTAGCGCCAGAGCTAAATGTTGTGTGGATATCGCCGGTAACAAGTGTGCAAGCTAATCAAAATGGATATCAGTTGCAGGTTAACCCTTTGCCAACCCGTTATGTACAAAAAGAACATCAGCAAGCCGCTTTTAAAGCTTTAGTTAAACGAGGCGAGCAAACAGCTTGCTTATAAAATAACGACATAGTTAGTGAATCTCTTAACCAGGGCTCAGATTAACTATGTCGTCATGTATTTAGTTTAGTTATTTCGGGCTTGGTTGGTTAGCTCAACCAGCGCTTTACGTACCTCTAACGGGCTGTTGCACTGGGTTTTAAAGTTAATAAAGTAGTTACGCTTTTGGCTTTGTATATAAAAGCCAGTGGGTAATAAGCCGCTCATTATTGGGGTGTTATCAGCAACGCTGTAGTGCTGCATTAATATGAGCGACATAGCATCTTGGTGATCTTCATTCATATGGTTAATCATGCTTTGCTGTTGGCTTTCGTCCCAGTTTTTTGCCTCATCCTGCCATTCGTTTTGTTCAAGCCAAAATATTTTGCCAAAGCCGCCAATGTAACGCACACGCACTACGTCTAATTGCCATAACTGAAAGTCGTGCGCATTGCGATAGCTAGCGGCTTCGGGGTATAGGGCAATATAATTATCAAGTAAAGTGTGTGCTTGCTCACTTGGCACAATAGAGCCATCGCCTACGAGCGTTACGCGGCCGTGCTCGTTTTGATCGCCACTGTCGGCGGCGTCAAATACGGTAAGGCTCATACGAGAGTCGTGCTTTAGATTTTTAGTGTGCTGGGCTATATCGCTAATAAAAAAGTAAACACGGCCTTGTTCGTCGCACATATAGGGGGTTACTGAGCCAAACGGGTAGCCGCGTAAATTATTAGAAATGGTCGACATAACACCGGCATTGGTTTTGTAAACCAAGGTGCGTGCATCGTTTAATGCTTGCTCTCTCATAAAAACTCCTGACGTTGAGAAAAAACCATGGGTGCATCGTTATAAGGATGAGGATTTACGTGCAGTTTCATGGCGTACATTTGTTGTAAATTTTGTTCAGTTAATACGGTGTTTATAGGCCCACTTTGCAGCACTTTTTTGTTGTGCAGTAAAATAGCGTCGGTTGCATAAAGGCTTGCCAAATTTAGATCGTGTATTGCAATAATAGCGCTGTTACCTTGCTCTACAAACGCTTTAACACAGCTGAGCAAAGCATGCTGATGGCGCATATCAAGTGCGGATGTAGGCTCGTCGAGCAGCATGAGTTTAGGCTCAGCCGATTGTGTAAAGGCGTTTAGCTGCGCTAAAGTACGCGCCATATGAGCACGCTGTTGCTCGCCGCCCGAAAGCGCACTGACGCGGCGAGTTAAGTAATTACTTAAATCCATAATAGCGGCGTATTTATGTACTTTTTCGCTTTGCATTTTTAATGACTCTACATACGGGTAGCGGCCCATGGCAATAAGCTCAAATACTGTAAAATCAAACCCGACGTGGTTAGCTTGCATCATTACTGCGCGCTGTGTGGCTAGGCTTTTTTTAGCGTGAGCGGTCAGCGGCTTATTATTAAAAAGCACACTACCTTTAAAGGCATGCATACCAGCTAAGGTATGCAGTAAAGTAGACTTACCCGCGCCATTTTCACCAAGTAGTGCAACAAGTTGGCCTTGTTTAGCACTGCCATTAATGGTGTTTAAAACGTTATGGTTACCAAAGCCAACGCTGAGATTGTTAAACGCGATCATGACCAACCTCGCTTACTTTTAACAATTAAATAAATAAACAATGGCGCTCCCAACAGTGCGGTAATAATACCAATGGGTAGCTCTGCTGGCATAATTAAAATGCGTGCTAACCAGTCTGAAAGTAGCAATACCACTACGCCAATTAGCATACAAAGCGGCAGCATATTACGTAAATGCGGCCCCACCATTAAGCGGGCAATATGCGGGACTACCAAGCCAACAAACCCTATTAAACCGGTAAGCGCCACAACCGCCCCAACACCCAATGCAACAAGTATAATTACATATAATTTAAGCTTATTGGTGTCTACTCCTAGGTACTGAGCTTGGGATTCGCCAATAAGGAGCAAGTTCATGGGCTCTTTTAATCGCCACAGGCCAGCTAGGCTAATAAGCAGTAACGGTGCAGCTTGAATAATAGTGCTCCAGCTTGCCCCGCCTAATGAGCCCATGGTCCAGTAATTTATTAATCGCAATGCACTGTCGTCAGCAAAAAAGCTCAGTAGCCCAATAACCGCAAATGCTAACGCGTTAATAGCCACCCCCACTAATATAAGTGTGGTGATATTAATTTGCCCTTGCTGCTTGGCAATAAAATATACCAGCGAGGTAACACCAAGCGCCCCTAAAAACGACGCATAAGGTAAATACAACTGCGCGTTAAAATTAAACTGCGCGCTAAGTGCTATAAACGCCACAGCAACCATGGCCGCACCCGCACTAATGCCAATAATAGATGGGTCGGCCAATGGGTTGCGGCACAGCGCTTGCGTTGACGCGCCTGTTTGGGCAAGCACCAACCCTACAAGCACTGCAAGCACAAAGCGCGGCAAACGAATTTGCATTACTACATTAATTTGCAGTGCATCAAACTGATTAAAGCACTCGGGCGCAAGCCAAGCAATAGCTAAACGCCAATCCCACCCGGCAGGCCCGTAACCTATGCTAAGTAATGCCAAAACAAAAATGCACATAGAGGCTAATAGCATCCATTTATGGGTTGGGCTAAGGGTTATAGGCCTAAAACGGCTCAATGTTAGGGTGTTCATAAGCGGGCTTTATACTCGCTTAGCTCATTAATTGCTGTGGCAATACGAGGCGACATGCCAAGCGAAAGTAGGCTATCCATTACAAGTAAGTTACAGCTTTGCGCCGCTTTTAATAAGCGTAATGTAGGTTGTTCACAAAAAGCCTGCTTACCGCCAAGGCTGTGTACAACATGGGCTGGGGCGACTAAAAAATCGGGCTGATTTACAGCCAGCACCTCAGTGTTAATTGCTTTAAAGCCTGAATGCGTAGCGCCTATATTAGTAATACCTGCATAGCTAAATAATAAATTAGGCACGGTTTCTTGCCCTGCGGCAACAAGCCCGCGCTCATTAGCTGAGAGTAAAAATAGCGCACTGTGCGTTTGCGCTTTGGCTTTTTCAGGCAGCGATTTAGTAATTTGAGTAATAAGTGATTGTGCTTTTTTCTGGGCGTTTAAATCGTCACCAAGGCGTTTAATTAGCGCAAGTAGCTCGTTAACTGAGGTCGGCTTTTTATAATGAATTAGCTTAACCCCTGTTGCCTCAATTTGCTTAAGTGCTTGGCTTCGCCCTGCGCCTTCAAGCGCTAACAAGGTGGTTGGACGCATTGAAAGTACGCCTTCTGCAGCTAAATCGCGATAATAGCCCACTTGCGGTAATTGCGTGGCTTGGTGCGGGTACATGCTCGATTGATCAACAGCTACAAGGGTATTTTGTTTGCCTAGCGCATAAATTATTTCAGTAAGGGTGCCGCCAGCGCTAATAACGCGCTCTTGTGCAAGTGCAGATTGGGCCATTAAAGCAAACAATATAAATAGGTATTTCATTACACACTCCGGTTTTATTTTTTGGCTATTATAACTAGTTAAACCTAAATGAAAATGATTATCATAATTAATTGATCTTATTTTGACTTAGTTGTAACATCTCCGCCATAAATAATAACTATTATCATTTGGAGTTGAAATGAATCCCTCTGCGTTTAGATTTACTGCTATAGCAACCTTACTACTCGGCTCGGGCACTGCCATTGCCGAAAACATAATTGACGATCATATTGTTGTAAGTGGCTCGCGCTTTGAGCAAAAGCTTAAAGATGTAACAGGCTCAGTCACTGTTATTACCGAGCAAGACATAGAGCGTCAGCTAGCTGTAGATTTACAAACCATGTTTAAGTACGACCCAAGCATTGCAACGACAGGCAGTGGCGCAGGCGCGCAAACACTTACAGTACGTGGTGTTGGTGGTAACCGGGTTGTATTTATAAAAGATGGCCGACGCACCAACGATGGTTATGCAGGTGGAGGGGGCTATTTAGTTGGCCGTAATTATTTTGACGTAGCAGGTGTAAAACAAGTAGAAGTAGCCAAAGGTGCTGCATCGTCATTATATGGCTCTGATGCACTGGGTGGCATTGTGGTTATAACCACTAAAGATCCAAGTGATTATTTAAAAAATAACAGCAGCTTTGTAAAAATGGCGCTGGGGTATCAAGGTCAAAGTAACCAAGTTGCCGCCGATATTACTGCTGCAAAAGACTTAGGCGACTTTGCAGTAAGCGCCGTGTATAGCCACCGCGATAGCGAAGAAGTACAAAACTATGACGAAAACTTACCCGGTTATGATGCTAAGTCGGACGCTTTATTAGTTAAATTTGAGCAACAGCTTGATGAAAAACGCACAGTTAAATACACCCTTGATTACTTTAACCAAACAACTGAGCAAGTAATAACCCCCGCGGTTCAAGAAACCGAAGAAGATGACACGAGTTGGTCACTGGCGCTAGATTACCATTCAGAAGTAACTACAGCTGCGTTTGATAAATGGTACGGGCAAGTGTCTTATAGTAGTTACGAGCAACAAAGCGATCAAATTAGTGGCGCAAGCACCTACACCGATTATAACGACTATCGTTTTGAGCAAAATATTTTAGGTTTTAAAGCGGTATTTAATAAAGGGTTTAACGCAGAGAGTGCCGATCATGAAGTGGTATACGGGATTGATATAGACTTATACGACACCACCCGCCCACGTTTTAAAACCCGTATTTTAGCCGATGGCACTGTTGATTTTACAGACCAAAAACAAAAAGCATTCCCGGGGGCTGATACCTCTTTAATTGGCGCTTATGTACAAGACAGTATTTCGTTTAATAATAGCGCGTGGTCGGTTATTGCGGGTGTGCGATATGATTACTACACCCTAGAGGCTAAAAATGATGAGCTGTACGCTGACGCGCAGCTTGGTGATATTACCGAATCTGCTTTTTCCCCTAAGCTAGGTGCTATATACCAAGTGGATGATAACTTGTCGTTGTACGGGCAATACGTACGAGGCTTTAAAATACCACCACACGACCAAGCCTATCAAAGCCACGGCGTTGAACCGTTTTATCAAATATTACCAAACGCCGATTTAGACCCTGAAAGCAGTGATTCGTTTGAGCTTGGGCTAAGATACGCCAGCAGCGATATTAGCGTAAATTTAAGCACTTTTTATGCAGCATACGATGACTTTATAGAAACCGCCGTAGTGGGTGTTGAGCCAACGTACATTCCTGGCGTAAACAAAACGCTGTATCAGTACCAAAACATTAGCGAAACACAAATAAGCGGTGTTGAAGCAGGAATTGCCATGTATGTAGCTGAAAATATACTACTAGAGGCAAACGTGGCTTACGTTGATGGTGAAAATAAAGAAACCGATCAGCCACTTACCAGCATTAGCCCGTTAAATGGCTCAGTATTGTTAAGTACAGAACAGGGTAATATTAACTGGACCGCCGCGTTGCGTTTGGCTAAATCGCAATCGGATGTAGTACTTGATACAAACGGTAATAAAACTACGCAAGGGCATGGCTACGGCATAGTTGATTTATACGCAAACTACGAATGGCAAGCATGGCAGCTAAATGTAGGTGTACTTAACTTGCTCGATAAAGAATATGTACCCTTTGAGTTGATTGCAGGTCAATCGCAAAGTGCTGATTTTAGCCAATACACCCAACCTGGGCGTAACTTTTCAGCCAAAATAAGCTATGTGTTTTAATTAGCTCCTAGAAAATTAAATAGCAACAAACGCTGCATGAAGCTGCAGCGTTTGTTGAGTTTATTTTTTGATATTTATAAATGACACCCATATTAATTTTTTAGTAAAGCGAGTTGCCTAGATTCTAATTGGAAGTGCATTAATAGAGGTTGTACAAAGTGGCTTGGCGTTGGCATATTTACCAAATTTCGTGATTGATGATTTAGGGCTTAAAAAATTAACTGTAAAGGGGGTTAACAGTCACTACAGTGAAGACATAGTAATGGTTTACAAACCATCAAAAGCTGATGGCTGGCTTAATAAACTCATGCACTCTTTGTAGAGGATTTATCAATTTAAGTTCAATGTAAAGTATGACTTAGCTAAGCAGTGGTTAGCTAATATCAGAAACAATGCACTGATTACGGCCATGTTCTTTTGCATGGTAAAGTGCTTTGTCAGCACATTTGTAAACTTGGTCTATGTCGTTACTGTGCTCAGGACTAAAAAAATCAAACTAAGTGCATAAAAAAGGCCAGATGCAAACGCTACTGGCCTTTCATTAAAACCGTCATGTGCTTAGAGTTGACGGATGTTATTTAAACTTATTTACTAACGTTTTTGCGACGTCTATTAAACCATACTAATGGAGTAAGTAATAAAGCTATAAAGCCAAAACTACCACCACCGCTAGATTTTGATTCTGTTACAGGCACAGTTGCTACCGCTTCATTTTTTACCATTACAGTACTTTGTTGAGTCACAGTTGTTACACCATCACTTACGGCAACTTCAAAAACAAGCTCTTCATCTGCAGTAATAGCTGCAGGTGTAAAGCTCAAAGTTGCAGTGTCAGTACCTGTGAGCGTAGCAGCACTACCGCTAACCTGAGTCCAAGCATAAGTTAGTGTTTGACCATTGCGATCTGACGCTGTTGCTGTAATTGTTCCTGTAGCAGATTCAGTAATTTCCGCTGATGAACTTTCGACTAAAACAAGTGGGGCTGCGTTATCACATGCTAGCGAATCACCCGCTACAAGCTCAGAAAATACAGGAGATAAAACGTTAGACATAGTTAGGTTATCAATCCACCAACCTAAATCACTTACTGCGCCATCTGATGAAATTCTAAAGCGTACTTTTACTAAGTTGCCGTTTAGGGCATCACCAAAGTTTATAGTTTCATAATTACCATACGCGCCACTATCTTGTACGTTATTACCAGTAAAAGTTTCACGTTCTTGAAGTTCTTGCGAATCGTTTTCGATTAGAACAGCGTCGTAGCCAACATCAAATGTGCCGCCAATTTCAGTAGCATCAACCCAGTCACCGCCATTAACACTAACTTCTACAACACCACCATCCCAGTTTTGCTCAATACTATAGAAATGCCAAAACGAGATTTCAAAGTCGCCTGAGTAACCAACTTCGAATGGCTTACTCTCTATTGCTACATCTGATTGGAAGCCATTATTTACAAGGCGCATTGCCTGTGTGCCTAGCTCAAACCCACCTTGTTCAAAGAAGGCAATATTACCACTATTATCCATAACCTGAGTGCCAACAGCTAAATCACCGCCAAACATTACGTTTTCTTTTAAATCTAATAGTGATGAACTTGCTACTTCCATATCATCTGAAACTACAGCTCCAACAGGCATTTCTGATTTAAAGCCCATATTTACTTCAAACGTGAGTGTTTGATCAAGTGCTTCAACGATATCATCGTCCGTTTCAATTTCAGGGAATGTGACTTCAATTTCTAGTGTTTCAGCTGTACCCGCTTCGTTCAAAGTAACTTTAATATCGTTACTAGTTATTGCTTCGTACGGTTGAACTTCACCAAAAGTAAGTAAACCATCATTTTCAAATGTTACATCATGATCGCTTATAACAGTCAGTTGTGCTGTTGTACCACTAAGTACTTCACTACCACGGTTAGTAATTGTTACGCTAACCGTACTCGTTTCGCCTTTATCTAAAATATTGTCGTTAGTACAAAAACCAAGCTCTGTACCATTGTACATGTTGTTTAAGTCAGCACTTGCAAATGCATAGCTAGAAAGCTGTGTTTTATCCGATTCAACTACACCAGTAAGGTCTTCACTGAAACGATCTGGCGATACTGCGCCAAGACCCATACCACGTTTAGCAAATGCACCTACCATTAATTTGTAATCAGCAGGGTCTACTGCATAGGCAGCAGCTAAAATAGCATCACGTGCTTCAGTGTAGGTTGGTGCTATAGGTGTTAATTTGTAACCTGCAACTAAGTAATCTGCCATTCGAGTTTGTGCTTCATTAAAGCCATGCTCGTTGATAAGCGCTACGTAGTTTTCCCATAATACAGTTGCCCAAATTTCGCCGGCAGCATGAGGAGAAGCCACGCTTGTTGGTGATATACCAATATCAGCACCAGCATTTTCAGTAATATGGCGGAACGACAATGCATTTACATCTGTATCAGTTGAATAAGGAAGACGACGAATACCGAAGTAGAAGTCTTCTACAAATGTGCCGCTACCATATGCTTTTTGGAACTTATCGTTACCTGTAATATTTATATCGCTTTCTTTAGCGATAAACATTAATGAGTGGAAATCGCCCCAGCCTTCGCCCATTGCGCGGCCTTGGAAGTTAATAAGGCCTGATGAATTACCGACTAAGCGGTTACTAATGTAGTGACCCCATTCATGAGCAATAATACCATTATCAAACGTACCATCTTTTAATGTTGCTTTGGTAAACATGTCTACAGTAACAACTTCACCAGCATCAATTAGGTCATACATTGCATGACCATCAGCGTAATTTAAACCCATATTTGGAATGGTTACAGTATCGTCTTCACCGCCCATTGGTGCCGGTTCTGCCGTATCTGGGTCATTATTAACAACGATAGTTGCTATTGCACCTGCATCTTGTGCATTTTTTACTTTAATCGTAAAAGCACATGAGCCACGGTCTACAATTGCAATTTTCCCTGCTAGTTCAGCAGCATTTATAGCAGGCTCACAACCATCATTAATACTTGTTGAATCTACTGTATTTCCATCATCTAAACGAACAACTTCTGCTGCCACATCACTGAATTGGTATTTACCAAAGCCAGATTCTTTTGTTGAAGCTAAAAGGCCTAAAGAGTCATGTGAAGTTACAGTAATACCAAAATCTACACCAACAGTGGCATCTTTACTGTTGTACAAGTACATTTGCATACGTGGGCTAGCACCATCAGCTGGTGTAGACATATTTGCATTATTACGACCTGAGTTATCTTGAGCCTGTGCTTCAATCGGGTCGCCTTCTATGCCGCCACGACCAAAGTTAGATACCTGCGCTACATTTGATGTTTCATCAAAACCATGATCATAGAAAAAATCATGTAAAAAGTTATTCATATAAAACAAGTTAACAATAGCTGCTTTACGGTTTGCGTAGCTATTTGCAACTTCATCTACTTGATAAGGGTAGTCAAATGTGAAGTCTGCAGTTGTTTCAGCGGTAAAGTCACCTTCACTAAAGTCTTGAGGTGCAACCACATCTGCGTAAGCGAATACGTTATTACCCGATGTTGTCGTTGCATCATCAGCTAACCATGGGTCCATTGTGCTTAGTTTGCTGTAGTAAGATAGAGATACCATTGGCGCGTCTAAAATCTCAGTCTCGTCTACTTGTCCTGGGCCATCTGCAGGAATTACGTCACCGTGCGGGCTTTCCATTGGGTAGCCATCTTGGTTAGCGTAAACACGGTAATTAAAGTCAGCTGCATGAGATTTCAAATCTTTCGCAAAATATACTTTGCTATTATTCGAATCTACTACGTAACTAAAGTAGTCACTTTCTAAAGAGCCAACTTCTGCTACTTCTACTTCAATGTAATAAGCAGATTTAAGCTCGCCTGCAACTTCAAAAAACACTTCTTTTGCACGTGGCGTACCTAAAACAACTTTAGAATCATCTAGTGATTTAGCCTCATATTTTACATACCCACCTTCGTTACCAATTTTACGAAGTGAGACATCAATATTTGCTAATTCACTAAATGCTTTTTTTATGCTTTGCTCAGAGCTTACAAAACCAGTTAATGCTGCAAGTTTATTTTTAGATGACGACGCATCAGCAAAATACCCCGAGCTTGCTACTAGGTTGTACTCTTTATCCATTAACAAGTTGTATTCGCGGTTAAAAACTTCAACACCGTTTACTTGTTGTTTATATTTAGCGCTAATAGAACCACGTTTTTGCTCTGATAAATCAACCATAACAGCAGAAGATGCTGTTGCTTTACGGTTACTAATACCTGTTAAAGTTTCAATATAAAAGTCAGCAGCATATTGATTACGGTTATCAGCAGCGATTAAAGCCATGTCAGGCTTACGCTGACCTATTGCTTGCCATAAAAACGTTGCTTTACCCATTTGTGCATCGTAAATAGATTTTTGGCCCGATACAGTGGCGCGTTCGGCTAAGGTTTTCTGCTGAACAGCAGCTAAAGAAGTACCCTGAGTAACTGCATTTGTTGCACTTACATCATAAAATCGAGTTTGTTCAGCGGCCGTTAGCTCACCTGCTGCTAATGTTGATGCTACAACCATGGCAATAGTTGTTAACTTAAATTGAGACATGTATCCACCTGTTTGTATTTGTTATGTTTAAACACTTAATGTTTTTAAATTGATTGTTTTGTGTAAACGACTGGTTAAATTGGTAATATACAGGCTTGAATAAAGCTGAATAGCTTTAAATTTAGAGAAAAGTAAACAAAGGTAAACGAATGCAAAAAACAATTCTTACAAGCGCAGTGCCAATAATCGCAGCTTTATTACTATCTGCATGTAATAACAGTGAAAAAACAGAGGTTAATAACTCTCAGGCGCTACCTAAAACAGCAGAAATCATTATAAAAGAACCATCTAAGAACCAGAAAACTGACACTATTTTTCCTAAAAAAGAAAGTAGCCAAGGTGTTATTAAAAATGCATCTAAAAGCATAAATTCATCGGGTGATAAACTTATCTTTAACTCTGAGCAGTTATTTAAAGGCGACGTTATTTATAATCAGAACTTAAAACAAAAAGGTGTAGTAACAGGTACTCTTACCATTACATTAAATACCGATTCTGTGCCTGATGAGTTAAAAAATAATTATGAATTAATCAAGTCAACAGCTCACAATTACACATTACTTGTTGAAAAAGATGTTGATATTGCAGGATTGTCTAGTGCTCTAAACAGCTATAAATCAGTGACCAATGTAGAAATTGCAATTAACTATTCACCTATCGAAACACACTTTTAATCTGCAACAATGCACTGATTACGGCCATGTTCTTTTGCATGGTAAAGTGCTTTGTCAGCACATTTGTAAACTTGGTCTATGTCGTTACTGTGCTCAGGCCAAGTTGCAATCCCAATTGAAATTGTTATAAAGCCGATAGTTTCCATATTTGTAGACTCAACAGTTTTACGTAGTCGCTCTGCTATTTTGAGCGCACTTTGGCTGTTTTCATTAGGCAAGACAAGTACAAATTCTTCACCACCTATACGTGCTACGATATCGTCTTTTCGAGATAATTTTTTGATAATATCAGTAAGCGATTTAAGAGCTTCATCTCCTTTATCATGGCCAAAGGTATCGTTAACTCGCTTAAAGAAATCGATGTCTATCTCTAAAATAGCAAATGGAGTTTGCTTAAACATCAACTGGGTTAATAAACCGTTTAAACTCCTACGGTTGTGAGTATCAGTTAGGGGATCTGTTTGCGCATCATGGCGAAGCTGACCTATCTGCATTTGCAAAGTATTAACTCCATTGAGCATTGCAATTTTTAGTCTTTGGCTTTCAAAGTACCAAGATTTAACACTTTTTAGCTCTTCAATACTTGTTGGATCGTCAAGTGTGTTTGCTTTGTCTGCTAGTTGTTTTAAAGGCCTGGAAATAAAGTGAGCAAAAAAACCGATTAAAAGAAACGTAATAACAGCCATCGGTAATGTACGTTTTATTACTTCAGTTATGAGTAAATCAAGTGACGAAAGCGTTGCTCTTACAGGGCGCTGAGCGACAATTACCCATTTTGCTTTAGGCACAGAGGAAAAGCCTGCTAGCATTTCTATCTCTTGGCTATTTTTAACAATAGAAGTACCGCTTTGGCCTGTAATCATATTATTAGTGATGGAATTATTTGTGACGACTGTCCCTATTAGTGCCTGATCTGGGTGATAGAGAATTCGCCTACTAGCGTCGACCACATAAATATATGTTCCACCCTCATAATAATGCTGCTCTAATAAGCTATTTAAAATATTACGCTCCTTTAGATAAAGGGAGCCACCAATATAACCAAGGTAATCTCCACTTTGATCAAACAAAGGATGAGAAATAAAAACAATAAAGTTCCCAGCAGCCGACATATAAGGCGCGCTGATTAATGGTCTTTTTTCTTGTAGCGCTTGTACAGCGCCAGGTGAGTGGATTGATTCACCAATAAGTTGCGGAAATTTAGGAGAGGTTGCGACAACAACACTATGCTTATTAATTACAACCGAGTTAAAGCTATTCGTTTGTAAGTGTAAGCGGGTCGCTTCTTGGTTTAATAAATCTTCATCATCAACTCTTCGCTCTATTTTTTTAGCTGAATAGGCCAGTTGTTGCATTGCGGATTCTAAAAAATTATCTGTTGCTGATGCCAGTTTATTGGCATAAGCATAGTTACTTTTTAGCGTGTAAGCTGTTAACTGCTCTTTTTGTACTTGGTAGGTAGAATAAAAGCTACTTACTAAAGTACTAATAGAAGCCGTAATCGCTAAAAGCAAAATAAGAAATCGAAGATTTAAGGCCGTTAATAATTTTTTTCGCAAACGTATGCCATCCTAAGTACAGGTATTCAGTACCCGAACCTATAATTGTATATAAAGCCCGCAATTATACCCTCTTGAAAATTTATTATCTAATATTAACAAAGCCACAAAAAATATAACTAAATATAACTTTTCGCTAATAGCAAGATTATGAATTTTCTTTAACTTTTACAATACGTTATTGGTTCCTCTGCAAAAAATCCTTCTTTTGCAGTTACCTCAAAAAGTAGTTAAGCTGCTTATACTTATCTACTTTTTAGCTTTGGAGTGTGTTTTGCTAAATAAGTGTATTGTATCGTCTATCGTTTTTTTATCTGGGTGCTTAATGCCATTACAATCCTCGCTTGCTAAACCCGTGCTTTCTCTTGAACAACAACTTGGGCAAAAGCTAATACTCGACTTTCGTTACTTCTGCCAGCAAGGAGTAAGTAATAAATGCCGAACTCCAATGACCGAGTTACCTAATGAGCTCGCTACCGCAATTGCAAAATACGATATTGGTGGGGTAATTTTATTTTCTGAAAACACTCAATCGATAGAGCAAACAATTACGCTTAATAGCCAATTGCAGTCGGCAGCAAGTAAGTCAAGTAGTAAGCTGCCGCTATTTATATCAATAGATCAAGAAGGCGGACGTGTAGCGCGTTTACCACGCGATGTTGCCACCTCCTTTACCGGTAATATGTCGATTGGTGCAACCTACAAAAAACACGGTACAAGCTTTGCAACAAAAACAGCAACAGTAATAGCTAAAGAACTAAACTCGCTGGGTATAAATGTAAACTACGCGCCCACGGTTGATGTAAACATGAATCCTGACAACCCAGTTATTAACGTACGCTCGTTTGGTGAAAACCCAGCATTAGTGAGTAAATTGGGCGCCGCACAGGTTGCAGGATTTGAAAGCAATGGCGTGATTACCTCGTTAAAGCACTTTCCGGGTCACGGCGATACAAACGTAGATAGCCATACGGGTTTGCCTAAAGTAAACCACGCAAAAGAAGTTATTTACGATCAAGACCTAGCACCGTTTAAACACATTATCGCCAAGCAAAACCCAGGCATGATAATGACGGCGCATATTCAATATCCCGCGCTTGATAGCACAACGTTTATAAGTGTTAATGGCAAAACGATGGTAAAACCGGCAACAATGTCGCGCGCAATCATTACTGATATTTTACGTGGCGAGCTTAATTACCAAGGAGTTGTAGTAACCGATGCGCTTGATATGGCTGGTATTAGTAACTTCTTTACACCAACTCAAGCGGTAATAAATACATTTGCCGCTGGAGCTGATATTGCTCTAATGCCTATTGAAATTAGAACACCAGATGATTTAAATAAGCTCGATGGCCTTATTAAAGATCTTGTTGCAGCGGTTAAATCAAATCAACTTGATGAGCAAGAAATAGCACAATCGGCACAGCGTATAATTACGCTTAAAAATAAATTTAGGTTAAGCACTAATTTTGACCCTATTACCGCGCTCATAAATGCAAAGCAAATAATTGGCAGTGCAGCACATCGTGAAATAGAAGCGCAGCTTGCTGTAGAGGCAATAACGCAGGTTAAAAATAATAACAGTACTTTGCCGCTTAATTTAAAAGCAGGAAGTAATGTTCATATTATTATGCCCGACACGCGTAAATGTATGGCAATGCAGCAAGCGATTGAAGCTACCAGCCAGCAAAAACTTAACTATAGTTGTAGTAGTTTACAAGGGTTCGACCCAGCACTCGCAAAAGCACAAATACACGCTGCTGATGTAGTTATCGCCGGTAATGCAACACCTAATCAAAGTGCGGTCGAAATTGGCGGTATGGATGATTTAAAAGATGATTCAAATTTTGCACTTAATAATGCGGAGCAGCCAAAAGCACTTGAGTCATTATTAAAAGTGGCAAAAGAAGAAAACAAAAGCACTGTATTTATAAGCCTAAGAGCACCTTACGACATTGCTAAATTTGGCGATTATGCAAATGCTGTACTTGCATCGTATGCATATAATATTGATGTAGATAAAAATGACATTGTGTCTGGTCCTGCTTTTACCGCACTTGCAAAAGTGTTACTAGGAGAAGCACCGGCTAACGGTGTATTACCTGTCACAATAAAACCGCAAAAGGCGCACTAATATGAAGCTCAATTGTGATTTAGGCGAAAGCTTTGGCGCATGGAAAATGGGGCTAGACGATGACGTTATGCCACATATTGATATGGCGAATATTGCGTGTGGGTTTCATGCAGGTGATGCCGACGTAATGGCAAACACTCTTGTACTTGCCAAGCAACATAACGTACAAATTGGTGCTCACCCAAGCTACCCAGACAAGCAGGGCTTTGGTAGGCGCTCAATGACACTTAGCGAAAAAGAGCTTACGAATTGCCTGCATTATCAAATAGCCACTATCGAGGGTATGGCAAAAGTACAAGGTTTAACACTTTGCTATGTAAAACCCCATGGCGCACTTTATAACGACATGATGGCAAATGATAAAATATTACAAACCGTTATAAATGCAATTGCCAGCTACCCAATAGATTTAAAGCTAATGGTTTTAGCGACTAAAAATGCCAATAAGCACATTCAAATAGCTAAAGATTCAGGAGTTGATCTAATACTTGAGGCATTCGCTGATAGGCAGTACACCGACGACGGGCATTTAGTGTCACGAACACTTGAGGGTAGCGTTCACAACAAAGCTGCATTACTAAAACAAGTAACTCAGCTTTTATCCGATGGCAGCGTGACAACACGAACTGGAAAAAAACTAACGCTCAACGCCGATAGCTTATGCGTACATGGCGACAACGCTGATGGCATAGCGCTTATAAAAGACATAAAAGCCCTGTGTAACTCAGCTAACTAAATACTTTTACACAACCACAAATAGAAGCTGTAAACCCCCTTTACAGCTTTAACTCATAGATTTAAATAAGAGCTTCATCGCATCCTACTGTTAATTTAATAATCCCTAACATATAACTACTTAGCAAATTAAAAAAAGTAACAACAGGGATAAAAATGAAAAAGCTTTTAACACTTAGCCTCATTTTAGGCTGTAGCAATTTAGCCTACGCTGAAACAAATACACTACAACTGCAAGACGTGTTTAATTTAGAATATGCTAATCAAATAGATATAACCGAAGACGGTAAAACTGTTTATTTTGTGCGTAACCGAATGGATATAAAAACAGATCGCAAAGTTGGTAATATTTGGTCTGTTGATTACAAAACCAAACAAATGCAGCCGCTAACCTCTGGCGTACATATGGATTATTCGCCAGTACTCTCTCCTGATGGTCAACGCCTTGCGTTTATATCAACCCGCGATGGCAGCAGCCAAATATATATTAAATGGCTTAAAACAGGTGCTATGGCAAAAATTAGTAACTTAACGAGTAGTCCACGTTCGATTACATGGAGCCCTGATTCTAACCAGTTAATATTTAGCATGTTTGTCCCAAGCGCTAATTCAGCGCCAGTGAGCTTACCAGGTAAACCAAAAGGCGCGACCTGGGCAGAGCCCGCCAAATTTATTGATGATGTGTATTACCGTTCAGATGGTGGCGGTTACACACAAAAAGGTTTTAGCCAATTATTTTCCATAGATGCTAACGGAGGTAATGCTAAACAACTCACTGATGATGAATTTGATAACGCGGGCGATGTAAGTTTTAGTAAAGACGGTAAATCACTTTATTTTTCTGCGAACAGGCACACAAACAACCAGCTAAAACCCACAAATAGTGAAATTTATAAACTCGATTTGGCCTCGCAAAATATAACTGAAATTACTGATCGAAATGGTCCTGATGAGCAGCCTAAAGTATCGCCCGATGGTCGTTACTTAGCGTACACAGGTTACGATGATAAACGCACTAACTACGAAAATGCTCAACTTTACATTCGTGATTTAAAAACAGGTAACACAACTAGCTTAACGCCAAATTTTGATAGAAGCGTAGGGCAAATAAAATGGAGTGCCAATTCAAAAGGTGTGTACTTTAGTTACGCCGATAAAGGTCAAACCGCCCTCGCCTATCAACCACGCAGTGGCAAGCGTAAAATAATAACAACCCAAATTGGCAGCGTTGCCTTTGGACGCCCTTATTCTGGTGGCGACTTTGATGTAAGCGAAGATGGCGAAGTCGCCTTTACCCTTGCCGATACTCAGCGCCCTGCTGATATAGCAACAATTAAACGCGGTAAAGCGCAGCGTTTAACTACCCTTAATGCAGATGCATTGGGTGACAAAGCTTTGGCTAAAGTGGAAGAAATTTGGATTAAATCAAGTCACGATAAGCTACCAATCCAAGGTTGGGTTGCTTACCCACCTGAATTTGATAGCAGTAAAAAATATCCGCTAATACTAGAAATTCACGGCGGCCCTGTCGCTAATTATGGCCCGCACTTTAGCGCTGAAATTCAGCTGTTTGCAGCCAAAGGTAATGTCGTTTTATACATGAACCCACGTGGTAGTGATTCATACGGTAAAGAGTTTGCACAAACTATTCATCATAATTATCCAAGTAACGATTTTGATGATTTAATGACTGGCGTTGATGCGCTAATAGCGAAAGGCTTTATCGACGAGTCTAAATTGTTTGTAACCGGTGGTTCTGGCGGTGGTGTATTAACAGCTTGGATTGTAGGTCATACCGATCGCTTTGCTGCGGCTGTAGTTGCTAAGCCTGTTATTAATTGGATCAGCTTTGTACTAACTGCCGATTTTTACCCGTTTTTTGCTGATTACTGGTTTCCGGGTAAACCGTGGGATCACATCGAGCATTACATGAAGCGCTCGCCTATTAGTTATGTTGGAAACGTTAAAACTCCTACTATGTTGCTCACTGGGGAATCTGACTACCGTACACCAATTTCAGAAACTGAACAGTTTTATCAGGCATTAAAACTACAAGGCGTTGATACTGCAATGGTGCGAATTCCTGATGCATCGCATGGTATTACAGCTCGCCCATCAAACTTAATGACCAAAGTTGCTTATATTCAATGGTGGTTTGATAAACACACTAAATAACCTAAAATTAGTATAACATTTATAGCTCAAATAAAAGCCACTTTAAATAAGTGGCTTTTGTATTTATCGCCGTAGTATTCAAACTGTAAACCCCCTTTACACTTCTGTGACAGTTAAATATCGGACTTAGCTAAACTTCAGTTAGTAAAATTTCGGTTTATAGCATTTTTTGTAACTTGAGTTGGTAAAAAATCGGTTTGAGTCACTGTTTATAGCCTCTCAGTTAGTAAAATTTTGTTTTATCGCACGGAGAAGTTAGTAAAAAATCGGTTTATAAATTCGCTAAGTTTGTCTATTAAAGCAAAAATCAGTCACTTACCTGCCTTTTAAAGTTGTTGTAAACGCTTTTTACAGCAAAATCACCCCAAATATGCCCTTTTATGAAAGGTTAGTTAAACTCTGATCTGTAAATTCACTCAGGTAGTTAAATAGTGATCCAACATGATTTGGTTAACCTGAACTCTGGATAATAAATCTATCTCGAGCAGCTATTTTCAGCCCTAACTGCGTTGAATTTACTTGCAATAGGCTAGCTATTGACGCGTAAATTCGCCTTGTTTTGACTGAAAATCTCTGGCTAGAGAAAAAATTCAAATATCACCATGATTCAATACGTTAGTAAATCTCTTAACCAGAGCTCAGGTTAGTTAAAATCTGATCTAAATAAAAATTAAAACAATAAAAAAGGGCCTATTGGCCCTTGAGTAACACTATCTAGTTAGGAATTAAAACTGGTTCATGGTGTTGTCTTCACCACCGGCTTTTAGCGCGTTATCACCAGAGAAGTATTCTTTGTGCGTATCGCCCATATTAGACCCTGCTAGGTCTTGGTGTTTAACAGAAGCTTGCTCACGGCGAATTTCTTGGCGTTGTACATCACGCACGTAAGCCAGCATACCCATATCGCCAAAGTAACCTTCTGATAAAATATCAGTGCTTAGCGCAGCTGTATGGTACGTAGGCAGAGTAATTAAGTGATGGAAAATACCTGCTTCACGTGCGCCATCGCGCTGGAAGTTTTGCACTAGTAAATCGGCTGCTTGTGCAAGCTCTGTTGCATCCATTTCTGGTGCCATAAGGCCTTTATTATCGCCAAGGCTTGGGTAAGCACTAAGGTCACGGCCTGCTTCTTCCCACTCTTGATACACTTGCTCACGAAACTTAAGCGTCCAGTTAAACGAAGGCGAGTTGTTGTATACCAGTTTTGCATTTGGCACGTGTTCTTTTACACGATTCACCAGTTCTGCAATTTGTTTAACATGTGGTTTTTCTGTTTCAATCCACAGTAAATCAGCGCCCGACTGCAAGCTAGTAATACAATCTAATACTACGCGGTCTTTTTCAGTGCCTTCGCGGAACTGGTATAAACCGTTATCTAGGCGAGTTGGTTTACATAACTGGCCATTAATTTTCATTGCCGTATCGCCTTCATTTAAATCATCAACACCGTTAATTGGCGTAGTTTCTAAAAATGCATTGTATTGGCTTGCTAAGTCACCAGGTGTTTGCGACACAGGTACTTTTTGAGTAAGGCTGGCGCCTAATGAATCTGTACGTGCCACAATAATGCCGTTATCAATACCTAGCTCTAAAAAGGCGTAACGTACTGCGTTAATTTTTGCTAAAAAGTCTTCGTGTGGAACGGTCACTTTACCCGCTTGGTGACCACATTGTTTGGCGTCAGATACTTGGTTTTCTATTTGAATGGCACATGCACCGGCTTCAATCATTTTTTTAGCCAGTAAGTAAGTTGCTTCTTCGTTACCAAAACCGGCATCAATATCAGCAATAATTGGCACAACATGGGTTTCAAAGTTGTCTATTTTATCAATAACAGCTTGAACATCGCCGCCGTTCGCTTTTGCTTCATCTAGGTCGTTAAACAAGTGGTCTAGTTCACGTGCATCTGCTTGCTTTAAAAACGTGTAAATTTCTTCAATTAGCGCAGGTACAGATGTTTTTTCATGCATGCTTTGATCTGGCAGCGGACCAAATGCAGAGCGAAGCGCTGCAACCATCCAGCCACTTAAGTATACATAGCTGCGTTTAGTTGTTTTTTGATGGCGCTTAATAGCCATCATCATTTGTTGGGCAGTAAAGCCATGCCAACACCCTAAAGATTGCGTGTATTGGCTTGTGTCGGCGTCATATGCAGCCATATCTTCACGCATTACGTCTGCTGTGTATTGCGCAATTTCAATCCCTGTGCGAAAACGGTTTTGTAAACGCATGCGGCTTGCGTATTCAGGGTTAATAGCTTTCCATGCGCTGCCTTGTGTTTGGCAAAGAGTAGAGAGTGTGTCTGTTTCGCGTTGATATGTTGTCATAATAAAATCCTTCGAACGAGTGTGTAAATTATTTTAATGTTGTGAGAGTGGCTAGGAGTGTGTTCCGTAGCGCTTAATTCAACATTAGGCTCCTTTTCTAGATTTAGTAAATTTATAGTTGTTATTATGGCTATATATTTTGTGAATGGCTAAAAAGCACTCAACATTGCCTTTTTGAGTTATTGTTGCCTTACGCACAAGCACACAACAACATCGCGACCGTTTAAGGAAGGCAACTATGTCCCACACTCTCACACATTCAGGACTCAGCGTAGACACACAACTCGCTGATTTCGTTAAAAATCAATTACTCCCTGGCACTCACCTAAGTGAGTCACAATTTTGGCAAAGTTTTGCACATATCGTTCAAACACTTACCCCTATTAATAAGGCACTGCTTGAAAAGCGAGAGCTGCTTCAACAGCAAATAGACGACTACCATCTTGCTAATAAAACGTGGGATAGCGCTAAATACCAAGCCTTTTTGCAAGATATTGGCTATTTAGTTAAAGAGCCTGCCAACTTTGAAATTGAAACCCAAAATGTAGAGCCCGAAGTGGCCCTTACAGCAGGCCCTCAGTTGGTTGTGCCTGTAAGTAATGCACGCTTTGCACTTAATGCCGCTAACGCTCGCTGGGGCTCGTTATACGACGCCTTATATGGTACTGATGTGTTAAGCGAAGATGACGGGGCTGAAAAAGGTAATACCTACAACCCTGTTCGTGGTTTTAAGGTAATGGCCTACGCTCGCCAGTTTTTAGATAAAGCATTGCCGCTGACCAATGGCTCCCATATAGAAAGCACGAATTACTCAGTAGTAGATGGCGCACTTTTAATTACCTTGCGTGACAGCTCTCAAACCACATTAGCTAACCCATCTCAGCTTATTGGCTATCAAGGTGAAGCACAAAACCCAACCGTAGTGTTATTAAAAAACAATGACTTACATATAGAGCTACATATCGATCACCACCACATTATTGGCCAAGCAGATAAAGCAGGCTTAAAAGATGTAGTGTTAGAGGCCGCGCTTACCACCATTATGGATTGTGAAGATTCAGTAGCTGCGGTAGATGCAGAAGACAAAGTACAAGTTTATAAAAATTGGCTTGGGTTGATGCAAGGTAACTTAGTTGAATCGTTTAAAAAAGGCGATAAAACTGTTGAGCGTACCCTGCAAAGTGATAAAACATACACCGCACTTGACGGCGGCACCGTTACTTTAAAAGGCCGTAGCTTGATGTTTGTAAGAAACGTTGGCCATTTAATGACGAACCCTGCTATTACCGATGTGTTTAATCAACCGGTGTTTGAAGGCATTATGGATGCGATGTTTACAGTCACTGCTGCCCTGCACGACCTAAATAAAAAAACAGGTATCAAAAATTCAAGCGCGCAAAGTATTAATATAGTAAAACCAAAAATGCATGGCCCTGAAGAGGTAGCGTTTACTAACACTTTATTTAACTTAGTAGAGGAAGCGCTAAGCTTACCTAAAAACACGCTTAAAATGGGGATTATGGATGAAGAACGCCGTACTTCTGTAAATCTAAAAGCGTGTATTCATGCAGCTAAAGAGCGTGTTGTATTTATTAATACCGGATTTTTAGACCGCACAGGCGATGAAATTCATACCTCTATGCAAGCGGGCGTTGTGCTTCCAAAAGCACAAATTAAGCAGCAACCATGGATACAAGCTTATGAGGATCGCAACGTTGATATTGGCCTTGCTTGTGGCTTAAGTCATAAAGCACAAATAGGTAAAGGCATGTGGCCAATGCCAGATAAAATGGCATTAATGATGGAGCAAAAACAAGCTCACCCTGAATCAGGCGCTAATACAGCATGGGTGCCCTCCCCTACAGCCGCTACCCTGCATGCAATGCATTATCACGATATAAACGTATTTACTGAGCAGCAAAGTATAGCTAAACGCACTATTGCGAGCCTTAATGACCTGCTTACACCGCCGCTAATGGCAGACCCTAAAACGCTTTCAAAAGAAGATATTCAAAGTGAGCTAGAAAATAACGCACAAGGCATTTTAGGTTACGTTGTACGTTGGATTGATCAAGGCGTAGGTTGCTCAAAAGTACCTGACATTAACCATATCGGTTTAATGGAAGACAGAGCCACACTGCGTATTTCAAGTCAGCATATGGCTAATTGGTTGCTAAATGGCGTTTGCACTGAGGCGCAAATAAAATCAACCATGGCTAAAATGGCCAAAGTGGTTGATGGACAAAACGAGCATGACACTGCGTATACACCTATGGCAACAAGCGAAGAAACCCTTAATAACAGCATTGCGTTTCAAGCCGCTACTGCACTGGTTTTAGAGGGCGTAACGCAACCTAGTGGTTACACTGAACCACTACTACATAGCTACCGTATAAAATATAAAGCACAAAAGTCGAATACGCTTTAACTGCTTAATCAAAGTTAAAATTAATTACTAAACCAGCTTTTAAGCTGGTTTTTTATCGCCTAAAATTAGAATAACAGCATTTTTAAGGCATTTTAAAAATATATATTCAAATAAGCATAATACACATGAATATCTAACATTTATTCAAACGTAAAAAAGCGTGTTTTGCATACACAAAACACGCTTTTTAAAGCTTTTAACCGTTTACGTTTAATTTTTTACAATGGCATTGTGATAAATATTTTGTACATCGTCACAATCTTCAAGCATATTTATAAACTTATCAAAGTTAGCAATAACTTCTTCGTCTTCAATTTCAATATTAACTTGAGGAATAAACGTAATTTCGTCTACTTCAAAGTTAATGCCTTCAAATGCGTCTTCAAGGGCTGTTTTAGCTTTGAAGTATTCTGTTGGCGGTGCAAATACTGATATTTTACCGTCCTCGGCTTCAACATCGCTTACATCAACATCAGCCATCATTAATGCTTCTAATACGACTTCATCGTCATCGCCTGCAAAGCCAAGTACTGCATAATGATCAAACATATGCGCTACACAGCCAGGAGTACCAATTTTTGAGTCTGTTTTAGTAAATGGTAAACGTACATCTTTGATAGTACGGTTTGGATTATCAGTTAAACAGTCAACAATAACCATGCAGTTACCAGGGCCATAGCCTTCATAACGGGCAACAGAGTAATCTTCTCCTGCGCCACCGGCTGCTTTTTCAATTGCTTTTTCGATAACGTGTGCGGGTACTTGGTCTTTTTTAGCTTTTTCGATTAGACGGCGAAGTGTTTGGTTTACTTCGGGATCGGGATCACCACTTTTTGCTGCAACGTAAATCTCTTTTCCGTACTTTGAGTTTACTTTTGTTTTTGCATTGGCTGTTTTGATCATAGAACTTTGACGAACTACAAATGCTCTGCCCATTTTGTGCCCCTAATGAATACGTTACGTTTTGCGGTATTTTACCAATTCAAAACGTATTGGGCTAGCTCCGCAATGGGCAAAACTTGATTAATAAAAACTTTTATAACTACATACTCATTTCAGAATAAATTAAATGACATGCTATTTAACATAATTCTATTTTTTCAGAATAACTCTCAACTAATGTCACTAAGTCAGCAAAGTCATGTAAAACGTAATCGGCCTGATCGGCGTAAGCTGGCGTTAACTCTGGAGCGTATAAACATGCACGCATATTTGCATTATGCGCAGCTTGAATATCGTAAAGGTAATCGCCTACATAAAGTAAGTTTCTGGCATTAATGTTCCAAAGTGTAGCAATAGCATTTAAAGCGCTGGGATCTGGTTTTGCAGGTGCATCGCTTCGCGTTAAAACTGTGCTAATAGGAAGTGGGTTATTTTGTAATTTAATTGCAGCCGCTTTATCAAAATTGCGAGTAACAATTGCCATCGGTATATTTTTAGACTTTAAAGCATTAATAGCTTCACTCACGCCGGGTAAAATACTGGCATGTTGTGCATCTATTAATTCGTGTTGGTGAACTATATTCATTGCCTCTTCACGCATATACGGTGAGGGCAACTGAGCGATGTAATCAAGCAAGTCTTGCTCGCAAGGGCAACCTATTTGGGCTTTAATTAATGTAAAATCTAGTTCGGATGAAACTAATGTTCCATCTAAATCAAAAATTACTCCAAAAATAGCCTCAACCTGAGTAGTCATATCATTCCCTGAATTTAGTTATTACTAAATAAAATTTAAACATAAAATTCTCTACTGCTTATGCCCAAGCCAGTTATAGCTAAAGGGATAAATGAAACTAACTATATTTAAATTATTTATTTGCACTGCTATCAATCTATTGATAATACAGTAAATATAATTGGTAGTTGTAGCATGCGCAAATAATGGTAAATATACAAATTGAACTACCAATTTTTACGTAAATTTACATATACCAGATCAAAAATGAACGCAGTTTAAACGTATGAAGAAAACGCGCACATTAACTGCAGTGCGCGTTGGTTGGGGAAGTTTTAACTGTTAATTTTGCTCAAAGCGAGCTTCGAGCCAAGTATCATCTTGTGCAAAGTTTAAAGTTTTAATCTTACCTTTGCCCTCAACGTTTACCATATTTACCTGAGATGGCCATAAATCACGAAGCGCGCCATTGCTCATTTTAATTCCTTCAATGTTTTCAGGAATTGGTGCTTCTTGGTAAACCCAAAAAAACTTACCATCAACTTGTGCTCCCACAAAGTTAAGTGGTAAAGGTTCACCACTTAACGTTTGTAGAGCAACATGCGATTCAACATACTTAGCAAAACGTTGTTGGTCGGCTTTATTACTAATAATATCGATTTTGCCTTCAAATAATGTTCCTACGGCGTGTTCGGTATCATGTAAATAAAAGCGATGCATTAACTCAATATTATGCGTTCGTTTATTAAAAAGCACGGTTGTAACTGACGATTTTAGTTGATGCGCCACACTCGGCGCAGCAACTAAAAGGCAAACAATAATAAGCAAAAAGCGCATTATTGCGGCTCCTCACCGTTATCTTTTTCGTCTTTCTTCTCATCAGTTTTAAGCTCAGTTTTAATATCTTGCATGATATCGCGACTTACTTTAGCTTTACTCTTTTCCTTTTTAAACACTTCAATACGTGAAGGAATAATACGACGAGGGTAGTTATTATTTTCAATATCTACATCCGCAGTTTCCCAATTAGGATCTACAGTAACTGATACAAGCGGTTTGTTTTTATCGGTAACAATTAGCTTTTGAACATTTTTATAATTACGACGCCAAATTTCAGCAGGAATATAACGCTCTTCAGTTGTGCCATCTTCATATGTTAGCTCAAGTAATATAGGCATTACCAAACCACCAAGGTTTGAAAATTCCATAACGTAATAGTTTTTATCTTCTTCTAAAGCACGCTCAAGCGTTTTACGCTCCCACGGCTCTAAGCCTTTCAAAAACTTATTGTACGAGTTACGTTCTTTATTGGTTACAGTAAAACGGTCGTTTTCGTCATAAAAATCGGTAACATCAGGGTTTTGCTCAACCCATGTTTTTTTACCTTCGGCGCGGTTACGCTCAACAAATAATGACGTAGGCTTATCTGCTTCAATATCACGTAAACGGCTGTAATCAATATCAGGGTTTTTAGTGTCTAAACGTAGTTGATATACTTTATCTAAAGAGATATCAACATGGTCTGTGGTGTAAAACCAGCCACGCCAAAACCAATCTAAATCAACACCAGAAGCTTCTTCCATTGTGCGGAAAAAATCAGCAGGGGTAGGGCGCTTGTATTTCCAGCGCTGAGCATACTCTTTAAATGCAAAGTCGAATAAGTCACGGCCTAAAATTACTTCACGTAAAATATTAAGGGCTGCGGCAGGTTTAGTATAAGCATTAGGGCCTAAACGTAATACGCTGTCTGACTGAGTCATAATTGGTACTTGGACTTCAGACTTCATGTAGCTCACTATATCGCGAGGCTCAACACCCCAAGGAATAGTAGGATCCCATTCACGACCAGCAACACCATCTAAAAAGCTGTTTAAGCCTTCATCCATCCACGTCCATTGGCGCTCATCTGAGTTCACAATCATCGGAAAGTAAATATGACCAACTTCATGAATAACTACGCCAAGTAAAAAGCGCTTTTCAGCCTGAGAATAAGTACGAGTGCCGTCATCTTGTAACTTAGTACGCGGACCGTTAAAGGTGATCATTGGGTATTCCATACCACCAACGGGGCCATTAACCGACTGTGCAGTTGGGTACGGGTAATCAAAAGAATACTTAGAGTACACTTCCATTGTGTGTACTACCGCTTCAGTTGAGTACTTTTTCCATAAGTCACCACCTTCTTTAGGGAAGAACGACATTGCCATAACTAAAGGCTGAACGTCACCACCTTGCTGATAACCCTTTGCATCCCACATAAACTTACGAGACGACGCCCAGGCAAAGTCACGTACGTTTTGCGCTTTAAAGTGCCACGTTTTAGTTTTGTCGGTGCCTTCTTTTTCGTTTTCTAGCGCTTCTTCTGCGTTAACAATAAACACAGGACGCTTAGATGTTTCAGCTTGCTTTAAACGTTTGCGCTGAGTACTTGTAAGTACTTTACTCGCGTTATCAAGCTTACCTGTTGCCGATACAATGTGATCCGCAGGAACGGTAATCTCAACATCGTAATCACCAAACTCAAGCGTAAACTCACCAGAGCCTAAAAATGGCTTGTTTGTCCATGCTTCGTAATCGGTATAAGCCGCTAAGCGAGGGAACCACTGAGCAATTAAGAATATGTCGTTGCCATCTTCTTCAAAGTGCTCGTAACCAGAACGTGCACCTACAGCATCTTCTTCAACAATGTTGAAGGCAAAGTTCATGCTAAATTCTACTTCTTTACCTGGTTTTAATGGCTCGTTTAAATCAATGCGCATTAAAGTATCAACTACAGTTACGCGTAGCTCTTTACCATCGTCATCCTTTACGCCACTGATTGTATAACCCAGTTCGTTGTCGCTCATAAATTGCTGACGGCGTAAGTCACCTAAACTTAATTTAGCAGGCTTTTGAGCTGGTAGACTTTCTAAAGTGCTTTTAAACGTTTTAGTTGTTTCGGCAATAGAATCACTTTTAAAAATATTTTGATCTAACTGTAACCATAAATATTTAAGTGTATGCGGAGAGTTATTTTTATATTCAATGCTTTGGCTACCGGTAATACGGTGCTTTTTTTCATCTAGATTTACATCAATATCGTAGTTTACACGTTGCTGCCAGTATTTTTCACCTGGTTCGCCAGCGGCACTACGATAAACGTTGGGTGTAGGAAGCGCTTCGTCTAATTGACGAAATTTATCAACAAAAGAACCTTTTGTTTGCTCAACCGAAGACGCCATAACCGCACTAGATATTGCCAAAGGCAATACAAAAGCACTTAGCGTAAGACCTATTTTTTTCATTGTTAGTCCTAATATAATTTTGTGAGCATACTTTGACAAATATACTAGTTAGCTTCAATAAATTAGCGACCAAGTACCGTATTTTTAGGGTGATGTTCACTTAGTTTATTAGATTGAAAAGTACAATTATTTTGTAACAAAATACGAATAAATAAAAACTGTAAAGGGGGTTTACAAAAGTGGGTTTTAATAATGGTTTTGAGCTATTAAATACAAGTTTTAGAGCTTTGAAAAAGCACATTAACTTTACCTACTTTGCTAAAAAAGTATTGCTTTAGCATTATCAGGTAAACCAATAATCCTATGTATAAATGCCTCAAATTTGCAACAAGTAAATGAGCTAAAAGCCCACTCTACTGAACAAAAATACAGTGAAATTAGCTGAATTATTGGCTCAAATATTGCCGAACTTCCTTAATATTCGCTATTTTTACGATAAATGATAAATAGTTCAATTTTAGGTTGATCTTTAGTGCTGTTTATATTTAAAATCGCCAACCTTTTTATTTGAGGCAAATAAATTCGTCACATTTATCCTCAAATTAATATCGATTACTAGCAAGAAATGCGGTGGGCTTATGGATTTTTACATCCTAAAAAAACAACAAGAACTAATTGCGATTCCAGCAAGTGAGAATAACTGTAAGCAGTATCTCGATTCGGGTTATTTTTATATCGATAAAGTAGCAGCGTGCAACGAAACTAATGCACTAAAGGCGCTACACGCAAAACAAACTAAAACGTTAAAAATTCCATTATTAATGGCACTTTTAGCATTACCGGTTGTTTTTTCAGCTTGGTACAGTTTAACCTAAGGTAATGCACGGCTTAGGCTTGCATCTTTAACAGCCTTGGGTATATTGGCGCTCTTACGGTTTTATTAAGAGCGCGACATGAAAGTCCTCCACACCTCAGATTGGCACCTTGGCCAACAATTTTACGAACACGATCGCCGTGTTGAACATCAAGCCTTTTTTACATGGTTATTAGCCACTCTTGTTGAACAACAAATAGACTTACTTCTAGTTGCTGGCGACATTTATCATACAGCGACTCCAAGTGCTAGCGCCGAAAATCAGCTTTACCAATTTATTAAAGACGCCAAAAAGGCATGCCCACAATTACACGTAGTAATTATTGCGGGTAATCACGACTCTGCAAATCGTATTTTGGCAGCTCAGCCATTACTAGCGCAATTTGATACTCACGTAGTAGGGCGCTTTGATGTCGCAACACCCGATGAAACTGTTATTACCATAAATACCAATGGTAAACGCACTGTAATCGTCGCTATGCCATTTTTACGCGCAAGCGATGTAAGTTTACTTAGCCAAACCGAAAGCGGCCCTAGTTATGCTCAAGGCGTTGCAAAAGCTTACGAGCTTGCACTAGAACAAGCTACTAATATAAACGAGCAAAACTCACCATTAATAGTTATGGGGCATTTACACGCAAAAGGCGGGGATATCTCAAGTGATTCTGAGCGTAACTTAGTGATAGGTGGTGAGGAGTCTATTTCAGCCAATGTATTCGGTAAACAAGCCAACTATGTTGCCCTTGGGCATTTACACAAAGCGCAACAAGTCGCTAAAAGCGATATTATTCGCTACAGCGGCACACCTATCCCTATGTCGTTTTCAGAGCGTAACTACACGCACCAAGTAAATGTTGTTGAGTTTATTATTGATGAAAAACAACATATTAGTACAACTGTAAACCCCCTTTACATTCCGCGCTCTGCCGATGTAATTATTTTACCAAAAGGGGAGTGTGTGCCATTAAGCGAACTATGCGAGCAAATTAAAGCGCTCGACACCGCACAAAATACAATAGCGCCTTATTTACGGGTAAAGCTTAAATCAAGCGATACCGACACCACCTTCAGAGAACAAATAGAACAAGCACTTGAAGGCAAGCATATTAAATTTTGTGGTATTGAACGTGTACGTGAGCAATCAGCGCAAAATGATGACAACACCGTATTTGAAGATTTAAGCGAAGTTGAAATGCTCAACCCACTAAACCTATTAGAACAAGCATTCGCAAACGATAAAGACATGGCAGGGCAAAGCGTACCCGATGAGCTAAAAGCACTTTTAAGTGACGTGATAAACGAGCTTACGGAGCAAGAACAACTATGAAAATAACCGCAGTTCGTATTCATAATTTAGCTTCAATAGTTGATGCTGAAATAGACTTTACTCAAGCCCCATTAAAAGATGCAGGCTTATTTGCGATAACAGGCGATACCGGCGCTGGTAAAAGTACTTTTTTAGATGCGATATGTTTAGCCCTTTATACAAAAACAGCGAGGCTACGCGGCGATAAAGGTAACTTAATTGAGTTTAACGGCGACAGCATTAAGCTTAATGATGCGCGAAACTTGCTACGCAGAGGTACATGGGAAGGCTACGCCGAGGTCGACTTTTTAGGGCAAGATAAACAGCTTTATCGTGCGCGCTATACAATTTCACGCACCCATAAAAAAGTAACAGGCAAACTTAAAGTAGCAGAGCACACCTTAGTAACCCTGCCAGAGCAAACCTTAATAGCAGACAAAAGCCACACAATAAAAGAAGTTGAGAGCAAAATAGGGCTTAACTTTGAGCAGTTCTCCCGTGCCGTACTTTTAGCGCAACATGAGTTTGCTGCATTTTTAAAAGCCACTGGCGATGAGCGAGCACAACTTTTAGAGTGTTTAACTGGCACCGATAAATTTAGCCGTATTGGCGTGCGTATTTTTGAGCGCCATAAAGAGCAAGTAGCAAAGCTTGAAGCGCTTAAAGCAGGCCTTGAAAGCTATACCTTATTAACGAGCGAAGAACTTGAGCTACAACAAACCAAGTTAACCGATTTAAAAGCGCAAACCGAACACACTAAAAAAGAGCTGACCAAAACCGAAAAAGCACTTAACTGGTATCAGCAAGCTACAGTGCTTGAGCAAAATTTACTGCAGGCACAGCAAACCCAGCAACAAGCAAGCTCAGCGCTTGAAAGTATCGTTGTTCAAAGCGAGCAAGCAAAACAAGCTAAACAAGCGCTTGAAATAAAAGATAACCGCAGCCGTTTTACTCAATTAACCGATCAAAATACGGCGTTAGAGCAGCAAATAACATCGCTTAAAAGTGTTGATCATTTAGCGGTAATTAACGAGCGTAACACCGCGCTTGCTAAGCATACTGAGCTACTTAATAACGCCAATGAGCAAAAACAAAATGCAGCGCCCGTTATAGCAAAAGCGAGAGAGCTCGACAGCAGCATTGCTTTGCAAACCCAAGCTGTAAAAGGCACTGAGTCGCAAATAACAAAAGAGCAATCACAGTTTGATGAGCTCAATCAGCAGCTTAAACAAAGCAATAACGAGTTAGAACTCGCTAATACCGACTCAACTAAAAGCCAAAAATGGCTTAATGAGCATGCACAGCTGCACGTTTTAGCAAAAGACTGGAGCTACTATCAGCAAAGCTTTAATACTTACTTAAATGCACAGCAGCAATTAACCGCAAACGGTGCGCAAAGCCAAACTCTTAATACCGAGCTTGCAGGTCAGAGCGAGCGATTAAATACACAAAATAATAAAGTGCAGCAGTGCGAGGCGTTACTTACGAGCGAGCAGTCAGCTTTGCAGGTTTTAAATACTCAGCTTAATGAATTTAATGCAGAGCACTGCGACGCGCAGCTAAAAAGTATTGATTACTTAAAAGAGCAGCGAGAGCGCTATAAGCAATTTAATGCAGAACTAAAACAAAGTACTCAACGCCAACAAGTACTTAATCAGCAGCTAAATGAAAGCCAGCAAGCCCATGCTTTACTTAATCAGCATTTAATAACCAGCGAGCAAGCACTTAAAGGCAGCGAGTACGCACTTAACCAAGCGCGCTTAAGAGCCAGCGAAAACGTAGAGCATTTACGCACTGAGCTTCGCCCTAATGAGCCTTGTTTAGTGTGCGGCGCAACTGAGCACCCGTACGCGGTAAACCAAAATCAGCAATTAAATAACTTAATTATTGATTTTGAAAATGCTTTTAATATAGCTAAAAAGCAATTTGACCATGCACAAAGCGAGCTGCATAAGCACCAAACTCAACATGCTGTGTTAACTGCTGAACACGGACAACTTGAGCAAATAATACAAACAGCAAAAGCCAAACAGCTCGACATTAAAAATACCATGCAAGGCGCACGTAATGAGCTTAACGACTTAACGCCTGATCAGCTTGAAGTAACTTATAAGCAATTAACGCAGCAAAAAGCGCAATACTTTGAGCAACAAAAACGCCAACGTACACTGCAAACCAAAGTAAACGAGATACAAGCAGCACTTAAAGCAGAGCAGCAAGTACAGCAGCAACTTAGTAATAAACACCTTGAGCTTACACACCAGCAAAACCAGTTAACGAGTAAGCATAGCGAGCTAAGTGCGCAAATTAACGAGCTGGGTACAACGCTCAATAATCAATTTGAAAACAGTGATTTTTGGCAGCAATTACAAGCCAATACGCTTGAACTTACCGAGCTGAACAAGCAGGTTACGCAGTATCAGCAAACTCAAACGCAACTTGAGCAAAGCCAAAAGCGCCAAGACACAGCTAATGAGCAAATAAAGCAGCTTAGCCCGCTTGTTAGTAAAAACGAGCAATCGTTAAAAGCACTTAATGAAGAGTTTGTAAAAGCTAAAGCGCTATTAGACGCGGTACAAAGTGAGCGCTCAGCTTTATTTAATAATGAGCAAATAAGCGCAGACGACTATCAAACAAAACTCACAAGTGAGCAAGAGCAAAAGCAATCGCAGGTTCAAGCGAGTCAAAAAGCCTATGACGACGCGATAAAACAACGAGATGAACACGCTATAACGCTTAAAAATGTGGAGCAACGCTTACTTGAAAACAGCCAAGAACTAGCAACACTTGAGGCACGTTATAACCAGTGGTTTGCTGACTTTAAAGCGCAATACAGCGACGTTACGCACGAACAGGTCAAAATTTTACTAACGCTAAGTAGCGAGACTATTAAAGCGCATTTAACTCAGCACGAGCAGTTAACTCAAGCGTTAACAGATGCAAATGCCGCATTAAAACAGCAGCAACTTACGCTTGAAAAACACAACAGTAGCGATAAGCCAACACAAAGTGCAGAGGCTTTAAGTACGCAATTAAGCAGCTTAAATGAGCAACAAACGCAGCTGCAAAATTCATTACTAGCAACTAATACCGCTATTGAGCAACACAACCAAAACGCAAAGGCGCTTGAAGGCAAACAAGCTGAGTTAACTACGCTTAAAACACAGGTAGAGCAGTGGCATTTGCTTAATAAAGTATTGGGCGATGCAACGGGTAAAACTATGCGTAACTTAGCGCAAACACAAACGTTAAAAATATTACTGCACTATGCCAACAGCCATTTAAAAACACTCAACAAACGCTACGAATTAACCGCCATAGCGCAAACGCTCGACATTGCAATTATCGACCGCGACATGGCCGACGAGCAACGCTCTGTTAATACGCTCTCGGGCGGTGAGTCATTTTTAGTATCGCTAGCGCTTGCACTTGGTTTAGCATCGCTTTCGTCTAACAAAGTACAAATCAATTCTTTGTTTATTGACGAAGGGTTTGGTACGTTAGATAGCGAAACCCTAAGCATTGCAATGGACGCTTTGGATTCTTTGCAAGCACAAGGCAGAAAAGTAGGCGTTATATCGCACGTAACACAAATGAGCGAGCGTGTAGCCACTCAAGTGCATGTAGCCAAAAAGCCAGGTGGATATTCCACAGTTGAAGTTTTATAAGCAACATTACTGAAAACAAGGAGATACAATGCCAACGTTTACAGGCGAGCAAGCAACACAATACGATAGCCGCATAACCCGTTTAGTTCCTGGTTATGAATTATTACATCAGCTCACTAATGCGCAACTACAAGCAACGCTAAGCGATAATGCACATATTTTGGTAGTAGGGGCAGGCACAGGCAAAGAAGTACTTGCACTGGCTGCACTAAACCCTACATGGCAATTTACTGCGCAAGATACATCAGCCGATATGCTTGCTATCGCACAGCAGCAATTTGATGAACAAGGCATAACAAGCCGCGTAGATGTACATAATGGCCCCGTTGATAAGTTATCGGTTAAAGCCGATGCCGTTTTATGTTTATTAGTAATGCATTTTTTAGAAGATAACGGCGATAAAAAAGAGTTATTAAAAGCAATTAAAGGAAGCCTTAAAAAAGACGCCAACCTTTATATTGCAGATTTAATGCGCCCTGAAACTTCATTTGAGCGCGAAGCCCAGCTTACAACGTGCGCGCAATTGGGTTTAACCGAAACAGGTAAAACACAAACAGGGCACGACTTAGAGAATGAGTTTTACCCGCTTGATAGAATGCGCTTTAGCGAATTGCTAAATGAGTGCAAATTTGGCATTCCGAAGCTGTATTTTAAAGCCCTAGGTTTTAGCGGATATGTAGTTTAAGTTTCACAAGCTAAACAAGCACCCGCTATTTAGCACCAATAAAAACACCGAGTGAACAAACTCGGTGTTTTTATATAACCCTCTCTACACCCCGAAGTTTCTCTAAGCGTAGGTCGGTTAAGCGAAGCGCCACCCGACGGGCTAATATTAACATCACTCAGATTTAACCTAGTGACCTTTTTATTATTCTATATGTCCAGAAAGCTCAATTATTTTTTGATAATCCTCCCACATCCAATAGTTACAATTATCCTGGTCTTTATAGCTTATCATTTCAGAAATTGAGCTTCCTATATTATGGTTTTTACCAAATCGCACTTCTGCAAAATTCTTAGCTTGGATGCGAAGCACAGTGCGTAGTTCTGAATACTCTCTACGGCTATTATATGAGTGGCAGATTTTACTAGTAGTAGTAGTTACACAGGCAAGCATTGAATGGATAAATTCTTTTAAATGGCTATCTAACAATGATCCATCATGAAGGTTTATTGATATGGCTATATCACTTGAATTTAGTCTTATTTTTTGTTCTTTATTTTCTAGATGCTGCTCTACTAACCCAACTATAAGTACTATTGTATTTATAAGGCTATTTGGCATAGAGTATTGATTAGCTGCATAATCTAAACTTGCGAAGAACCTACCTAATATTTGCTCAACATCTCTTAACTCGATCTTGTTTGCCTCAAATAAAGCTGCAAAAACAGTAAGGTTATTTTTTTGATCTTCTTTAAAAGGGTAAAGAAGTACGCTACTGCTTTTATATTTATTAAAATCCAGATTTCTAGAAAGTAAATAATCAATCAAAGACACTGGTGGTAAACTAACTTTCCGATCGAAAAAACGACGTAAATAGAGCTGTGCGTCAAAGTCAGCTCCATATATTGACCTTACGGAATGCTCTAGTACCTCAGTATTTGTAGCGACTAAAAAGGTACAACCTTCAGTTTCAAAAAAGTGCTTTATTACTTCTAAAACTTCAACAGCATAATTAGGTCTACATCTATCTAATTCGTCAATTAGAATTACAATTGGAATGTGTAATTCATAAATTATCTTAATGAGCTCAGATAAATAAGTAATATGTTCCTTAATATCTTTAACAGCTTGAATAGAGCTAATATGATTTTTTTGAACTTCTTCAGTATATTTCTGAAATTGCTTAGAGTCGTTTAAGTCCGGTGTAACCTCTACAATTTTAGAGATGGCTTTCACCCCTGAAATTAAAGAGAGATCCCCCGTAAAAGCTGTCGCTGGCTCAGCGTACTTTAAGCATATGCCTAACTTACTTTTTAACTTATTAAATATGGTTTTTGCTTTCCCGATCTCGACAGCTTTTCCGGTGGGAGCCTTTTCTTCAAAAACATACTCAATTTGCTGTAATAATTCACTGCAAATAATAGCAAGAGGATTATTTGAAAAGTCACTTTCCCAAACATCAATGTATACAACAGGATGGTTACGTTGAGCAAGCTCTACATACAAGCGTCTAATAAATTCTGTTTTACCAGAGCCATAAATACCATTCAGATTGAGCACACGGCTTTCTGAAGTTAAAAACTGGGCTATGAACTGACCATATTCTTTTCTATTCGTTTTACATGTATCCCAATTATACGTGTCTTTCCATTGATTAAACTTGCTAGCGTGATTTGAAACATCCATATATTTTTCCGTATATTTTTAAATAGTATCTATAGTTTACAAAAATCCTAACCAATCTCTCCAAGCGCTTTCATTGCAGCTTGTGCTTTATCTGTTTGTACAAAAATATGGTCGTGATAAAACGCAGCTACCACATTAGCACTTATATTATGCTCAGTGAGCTTTGCAGATACTGCAGCGGTTAAACCGACTGCCTCTAAGCTTGAATGTACATTAAGAGTAATTAAATTATATTTACCCTCGTAAGTAATACCTGCTTTATCGGCGGTTTCAGCTTTTAAAATAAGGGTTAGCCCTTCTTCTTCAACATAAGTGGCAAGTGGCTCTAAATGAACATAATCAGCCAATTTCCCTGCTAAGCAACAAAAAATATACTCGCCTTGCTTTAGTGCTGGCTGCATTGATTTTAATAATTCGTTTAACTCTAAAATTCCGGCCATGATCGTTCCTTACAATGTGTTATTTAGTGCCTTTTAGCTGTGCGACTAGCTCGCTTAATCTCGCTATTTTTATATTACTTAGTTGCCTGTAATCAAAATATGGGCACACAATAATGTTGTTAGTTGTGTCTATTGCAAACTCGTCGTCGAGCCAATCAAATTGTGCATGTAACTTACCTTGTTGTAATAAGTTTTTAGCGTGCGTACGACCGGCAATTATGTGTAACTGGTTTTTATTGCTAGTAGCTTTATTTGCACACGTAATAGTAATGTTGGGCGCGCTAAATAGCAGGGCGTTTTTACTATTTTTTTGCAGTAAATACTCATCGCGATATTGTTGCCAAGTAGGGGCTTGTTTAGCAAATGAATAATGCTCACTTGGCAGGGCAAATAGCACTTTTGCGTACACGTTAAACACTTTGCGCCAACCATTACCACAGTGCTGGTTTATGGTATTTATTTGCTCATTTATAACCGGTTCTAGGCATTCAAGTGTTTTAAAAAACGGCATTGGCGGCGCTTTTGCTACGTATACCGCCACGCTAAATTGCGTATCACCTAAGCCAACTAATTGGGTATTCAAGTTAGTTAGCCTTGTTTTGCGCTAAAATACGGTCAAGGTTATTTGCAAAGTTTTGGCGATCGGTTTGGCTAAGTGGCGGCGGCCCACCACTCATTTCTACGCCACTTGATCGCATGGTATCCATAAAGTCGCGCACGTTAAGTATTGAGCGGATATTCTCGGTGGTATAAAGCTCGCCACGTGGGTTGAGTGCTTGCCCGCCGTTATCAATTACTTCACTTGCTAGCGGAATATCGCCTGTAATAACTAAATCGCCTTTTTCAACACGTTTTACTATTTCGTCGTCGGCTACATCAAACCCTGACGATACTTGAACGCGGCTTATGTATTTTGACGGCGGAATACGCATTGCGTGATTAGCCACTAAAATAGTCTCGATTTTCATACGCTCTGCAGCTCTAAAAAGTATTTCTTTTATAACAACAGGACACGCGTCTGCATCTACCCAAATTTTCATGCTATGGTCATTTTTATTGCTTTAGAATTAATATGATCCTATAGCAAATTTTTTTAATCGGCTAGCAAACTTTATATCCATCTATATTTAGATAATACGTACTATTTATGTAATTTAAAAAGGAGCTTACATGAAGGCTATAAAATACGGTTTACTTATTACAGGGTTGTTTTTTCTTAGTGCCTGCACCAGCCCTCCAGAGGGAATAACACCCGTTAAAAACTTTGATATACAAAAATATAAAGGCAAATGGTTTGAAATAGCGCGGCTCAATCACTCATTTGAAGAAGGTATGGAGCAAGTTACCGCGACTTATTCAATTAACGACGACGGCACAGTAAAGGTCCTTAACAAAGGGTATTTAACGGATGATAAAAAATGGGATGACGCCGAAGGCTTAGCCAAGTTTGTTGAGGGCACCGACACCGGGCATTTTAAAGTCTCGTTTTTTGGTCCATTTTATGGCGCTTACGTGATTTTTGAACTTGACCAACCCGATTATCAATATGCATTTATAACCAGTTACAACAAAGATTACTTGTGGTTTTTATCGCGTACACCAACAGTTAGCAAAGAGCTTAAAGAACACTTTTTAACTAAAGCTAAAGAGTTGGGCTTTGCTACCGATGAAATAATTTGGGTTGAGCAATAAACAATGTAAAGCCCCTTTACAGTAGTAATAAAAGAGTCACCTAACTGTAAAGTAACTTAAATATATTATGGTTATATTGTGTGTACTTGCCGTGAGACAGTAAGTATTGGAAACACTGAATATCCCCTATTGTTGGCAAGCTATATAGCTTGCCATTTTTTTTGCCTAATCTATGGGAAAGTAACGGATCACGTTTTTACTAACTAAGGCTAGTTTAATGCTAAAAACAACCCACTTAGTACAACTAACACGCTACTTAAAACACTAAACCACTTTACGTAGCCTACTAAAAAATTATAAAAAACCATTATAATTAAGACACTTAGGCTCATAAAGCCGAAAAATAGTAATGTTCCATATCCACCTTGAGTAACTATACAAAGCACCAAGCTTAGTAAAATACTGATCCAAGCAGCTAATAGCAGCTTTTTACGTTGGGATTCTGTAGGGCGTTTTTTAAATACATCTTTAAAATGATTATACTTAGCCAACGCAAAACAGTTAAAACTGAGCAGGCATAGGCTAAACCCAAGTAAATCAATCATGGTTTTTGCCTTTTAAGGTTATTAGATTGACTAGGGCTGATTATTTTTGAGTTGTTTTTAGCAGTACGTAATTTTTCGGTTTGTATAAAAAACAATATACTAAATAACAAAAACAGTGCATCAAAAGTAAATAAAGCCCACTGTTTGTGCATCAAATAGCTAACTAGATTACCGTTAGTTGTAAGTGCATTAATAACCGGTACGCTTAAACATGCAACAGCATTTATAGCTGCCATAACTCGCCATTGCAGTGTGTCGCGCTTTATAAGTGCTAAAAGAGCAACCGCTAGCCATGTTAAAAAGAACGCGAGTATTTCTTTATCGGCGCGCTCTGCGGTAGTTGGGCTAAGTAGTCTGTTAGCAATAAAAAATGCACACGTTGCCAGTGGAAGTCCCATAATAGTGGCTAGGTTTAACCCTTCAACTAGTTTTAAACCAAACGAAGGTTTAACGTTATTTTTAGTTCGCTCGCGAATTCGTTTAGCCCACATAATACAGCCAGAGCCAATCATTACACAGCCTGCAATACCGCCTAATACGTATAACCAGCGCAACAACCACGTAGCTAAACGTCCTGTATGCATTGAATTAAGTGATTCGTAAAGCGCTTTGCTGCTAGTTAGCTCGTCATCAGTTTTAGCGACCATTTGCCCTGTAGCACCACTAAATATTAAGCGTGGTGCTTGGTCACGTAGTGTTTTACCTGCGCTTACTAATACGGTAATTGTTGAAGCCGCCATATTTGGTTGATTAACTTGTACGCGAGTAATATCTGCATGAGGCCACTTAGTATAAACCTGATCCAAAATACGTTGTATTGGCACCATTGACGATTCGCCTTGGGCTTTATCGGTCATGGTGTTGCGAGGGGTTACATCGTTAAAAAAGCCACGCATGCCGTCATCATAAGACGTTTGCGCAGGGTAGGGAAATAACATAAATATGAGCGTAATCATGCCCGTGTAAGTAATCATTAAATGAAAAGGCAGGGCAAGCACAGAGCTTAAATTGTGGGCATCTAACCACGTACGGCTACCTTTATTACGTCTAAAACTAAACATATCTTTAAAAATACGCTTATGAATAACCACACCCGATATAATGGCAATTAGCATAAAAAAGCTAGCAAAGCACACAATCCAGCGTGCGGTTATTGCATCCATGTAATGTAAATCATAGTGCAGCCGATAAAAAAAGTTACCGCCTTTAGTATCTACAAAGGGCTCAAGTTCTTGCATGGTATTAGGGTTTAGCTGTGTGTTTTCAAACTTACTGCGGCGCTGACCTGGCTCTTTTGGTTTTGCATAACCATAAATTAAATAAGGAATGCGTGGCTCAGGTAATGTAATACGCCAGCTTGATGAGTTAGCTCCATGGCTAGCTAGGTAATCGAACCCTGTAATTATTTGTTGTTTTTGCGCTTCTATACGCTGTGTTTGGGCTTGCACATTATGTATGGCTGGTTGATTCCATAAGGTTATTTCGTCTCTAAAAAAGCTAAGAGTCCCTGCAAAAAATATTAAATATAATAACCAACAAACGAGTAACCCTACCCAAGTGTGCAACCAAGTCATCGATCTGAAAAAGCTGTCTTTCATACCCAACCCTTCAGTAATGCAAGCAATCCAATGAACGCTCCCGTACTTAGTAAAATACTGATCCACACTGTTTTTAATGATTTAACGCTAAAGGCATAAATAAATACAACGGCATAAATTAAAATGCTGATTGAAACACTAAACAGCACAGCGTCTTGTTTAGCTATTGGCAACACAAAGCTTAATAACGCAGTGCTTGCAGAGGTAAAAGCATAGCCACCAATTATGGCAATAAAAAAACGTAAAAATACCAAAACTCGATAACTGCTTACGCTTTTTACTATAAGCGCAATCACGTTAACCTTATCGAATGGCGCACTGTGCAAAGGTGCCTGCATAGTTAATTAATCCCTTTATTTAAAGCTGAGGATAAAACAAAGGCGCTATTATATATGTTACAAATACAAAAGATAGTTATTCTCATTTGTGATATTTAATTTTTAAGTAAGTTATGCGTACTTAGTTACTTAGTAAAATACTGATCTGATATTATTTAATGATATTGCACAGTCTCTATGTAAAGCTTAATGTTAATAAACTGAGTAAAAATAAAGAGTGAATAACTATGAGCGATCACGAAAAACTAAATTACGTTGAGTTCCCTGCATGCGACTTACCCGCAACTAAGGCCTTTTTTAGTTGTGTATTTAATTGGCAGTTTACTGACTACGGCCCAGAATACGCGGCGTTTAGTGACCAAGGGCTTGATGGTGGCTTTTTTAATGCGCCGCTTAAATCGCTAACTCAAAACGGTGCTGCGCTATTGGTTTTTTATAGTAACGACATTCACGCCACGTATAAAAAAGTACAACTGCATGGTGGCACAATATTAAAACCTATTTTTGAATTTCCGGGTGGTTGCCGGTTTCATTTTGCAGAGCCGAGCGGCAATGAATTTGCTGTATGGGCCGAGCAACACTAGGTTTTACAAGGCTTGTAGCGCGAATGAGCTTAAAGATCACGATTTTACTAACTAACGCTCGTTTTAATTAAAATAAACCGATTTTTTACCAACTCATTTATCCTAAATGGCCATTTAGGATAAATATTAAGCATTTAAGGCCAAATAAACATGAATAGTCACCAATTAATAGAGCAAGTTAGTAAATGCGTGATCTGTGAACCTCATTTACCTTTAGGGGCTCGCCCTGTTATACAATTTAACCCAAACGCACGCATTTTAATTGCAGGGCAAGCACCTGGAATTAAAGTTCACGAAACAGGTGTGCCGTTTAATGATGCAAGCGGAAACCGCCTGCGAGAATGGCTTGGGCTAACAAGGGATGAATTTTACGATGCTAATAATATAGCCATTTTACCTATGGGCTTTTGCTACCCGGGTAGGGGTAAGTCGGGTGATTTACCACCGAGAAAAGAATGTGCCCCAGCATGGCGCGAGCAATTATTGGCTGCACTACCAAATATTGAGCTGACAATAGTATTAGGTAAATACGCGCAGGCGTATCATTTACCGGAGACTAAAAAAATGCCACTTACGGAGTTAGTAAAATCGTGGCGTGAGTATTGGCCAAATTATTTAGTGCTTCCACACCCCAGTCCGCGTAATAATATATGGCTTAAAAAGAATCCATGGTTTGAACAAGATGTACTTCCGGAACTAGATAAGCACGTTGCTGCTATTTTAAATAAGTAATACTTCTAGCATTAGGATTTATTGTAAAGGGGCTTTATACCAATCCGCAGTAATACTTAATCATTTTGCGGGGCTAAACGTGTCGCTACCTGTGTTAAAAAACTCTCATTTACGACTGCATGGATGCAGAAGGTAGAGCAATGCAGGAGCAATTGCCGAGAACAACTAAATAGCGAATTTTTTGCCTAGCTATCAACACGTTTTTCCATCCTCAAAATAGATCACTTAATTAAGCGAATTGGTATACAGTTAACTTAAAAATTAACACTCTAATTAAAAACAATAACAAACGAGGCTGTCTAATTTGAATGCATCTATATTAACTGAAGTAATACTTCCGCTCGCTCTTGCACTTATTATGTTTGGTATGGGTCTTGGGCTCACAACAAACGATTTTACTCGTTTATTTAAAAACCCGCTTGGCATTGTCATGGGTTTAATAGGCCAACTTGTAGCAATGCCTTTATTAGCATTAGGGCTGTGTTATTTACTTAACCTACCAACGCCTATCGCTATTGGTTTAATGATATTAGCTGCCTGCCCAGGCGGTACTATGTCAAATGTAGTAAGTCAGCTTGTTAAAGCTAATTTAGCGCTTTCGGTAAGTTTAACCGCTGCCTCTACCGCAATTAGTATAATAACCACACCGTTTATTATTGGCTTTGCTATGAGCCAGTTTGCCCCAGCGGACGATGCTAGCTTTTCTATTTTAACAACATCGCTTGGGCTATTTTTTATTACCTTAGTGCCTGTTGCTATAGGCATTTGGTTACGTCACTTTAAAAGTGATTTTGCCATTAAAGCAGAGCCGTTTTTTAGACGCTTCTCGTTGTTTTTTATGCTTATGATGATTGCCGCACTAGTAATAAAAGAGCGCGATTTATTAGTTAACTCATTTAACAACGTATTTTGGGCGTGCATAGCACTTAATATTGGTTCAATGGTTGTTGGCTGGCTAATTGCTAAATGTTCAAAATTAAATTTAACTGATTCGCTAACGCTTTCAATTGAGGTTGGAATTCAAAATGCATCGTTAGCTCTTTTAATCGCTATTAGCTTTTTAAATAAACCAGAATACGCAGTTACCGGTGGCGTGTATGGCCTTGCCATGTTTATAGGGCCACTGTTATTAATTGGCGGGTTAAAGCTTAAAAATAAACGTACCGCTAGGGCTTTTAACTAGGACTTTTAATTAGGGCATGTTGACCACGTTACTTTAATTTATGGCTGCGGATAACGTAGCCGTAAACTCCAGCCTAAAAATACCACCAGTTAAATGTATGCACTGCACCCATCGCGTCAACAAGTTGTAGGCTTATAAAACACTCTCAAGCTTGAATATTGCGCCAGGCGCTGAGCTTGCTCGCGCAAGGAGCGAAGCTCCTAATCACTGAGGCGCATTCTAGGGGGATAAGAGTGTAAGTAATATGGTAAAAAAGCAGTTAATTATTTGGTTACTAAAACAGCGCCTCAAATATGAGGCGCTACTTTAAAATTTACTATTTGGTTTGCATGTTTTTAGCGCGTTCTTCTGCATCTATTAATGCTTGGGATTTAGGCGCGCGTTTTTTCTCTTCTATTTTGGGTTTTTCAGTCGAGTCAGGATCCCAGCTTGAGTCTAACGACAAGTTAGCAAATGGATTGTTACTGTCTGCTTTTTTAGGCTCACTTTGTGGATCATCAACTGGCGGTGTTGTTTGTGCTTGATCAGGTGTTGCGCTTTGTTTTTTAGGCATCGGCTTTTCACCAGGTAATGGTGCATCTGGGTTAAATGTACGCACCTCTGGTTCTTTAAAGTCTTGCTCTGTTGTATATGTAGTCGATTGAGCGTCAGCTATCTGCTCTGGTACGTGTAAATCTACAACAGGCTCACTCGCTGTTACTGGCTCAGGAGTACTAATAACCGGCTCTACAGTGTTATGTTCGGCTTCCATTGGCGCAGATTCCGTTACTTGCGCTGTATGGTGCTTACGCTGTTTTTTTTCAGGCTTTGCATCTGGGTCAAAGTCGCGTACCTCTGGCTCATTAAAGCTGCTGGCATTTTTAATGCGCTCTAAGGTTGTCTTGGCGGCGGCTTCAAACTCAGCTGTATTAGGCTCAGGTTTTTGTTTTACTTCGTTAAACGTAGCGGTACTTGTTTGCTCTAAAGTATCTGCTGGCTCTATTTGTGCAGGCTCAATTTCTCTTGTTTGCGATGATGTAACTACGTTGTTTTGCTCATCTGAAATTTGCGGTGGTGTATGTTCAATATCAGCATTTTGTGCAGTGTTCGTAGGCTCTAAAGGCTCTTCATTAGCCTCTACGCTGCTCTCAACTGGTTTATTATTTTGAGTTACTTCGTTGATGACAACAGGCTCAATCTCTGGCTCTTTTGTAGTTTCAGGTTTAGCTGGCGTAGCAATTTTTTCTGATTTAACTTCAGGTGGAGCCGCTATAGTCGGTTCTGCCATCGTTTTGCTTTGTTTTGCACGGCGCAAGCGCACGACGACCATAGCGCCAATAAGTACCACTATAACAAGTATTAAAGTGGGTAAAAGTAACGAGCTTGGGCTTTGTGCTACAGGTTGCGGCGCAATTACAGGCGCTGGTTTAATTAACACCGGTGCTGGTTTTACAAGTACAGGATTTTCAGGCGTAGGTTGAACGTTTTGCTCTGGCGTTGCCGGTTTTACTTGCTCTATCACAGCTTCGTTTTTTTGCTCTGTAACTACTTGCTCAGGTACTGCTGTTGTTGGCTGTGCACCAATTACTATTTCGTTACTATTGCTATTGATATTTAGCTGATCGTTTATTTGTTGTTTTTGATCATTAGTTAAATTAAGGGTTTGCTCGTTGATGCTATCTTTAACAGCTTCTTCAGTGGGTTGTATTACAGGGGCAGGTTCAACAATTTTAGGTTGCGGCTGAGTAATAATGGCTGGCTCTGGCTCTATTATTTGTGGCTTTGGTTGTGCTTGAATTTCTTTTGGCTTATTACAGTTGTTTTTGTAATCACGCGCTGCCTTACGATATTTTTGACTCGCTTTATTATTACTGTTTTGCTGCATTTCTTGTTTAATTAAAATACACATAGCTTCGTTGTATGCAGCACTTTGCGCACTATAAAGTAGGGCAAAGCAAAGGGTAAATCTAATTAGTTTTGATATCATAAAGTTATGCGCGCTTAAATATTAATAGTTTGATTTTAAGCGCAAAATTGAAAATTATCCAGAGTAATACGACTAATCAATAACCATAAGGCTGCGATATTCATCGTAAGCAAATTGGTCGGTCATACCGCTTATATAATCTTGAATTAATCTACAGCGATAATAAAATTCATACGCTGCAAAGTGATCGGGCTCTTCTTGCATCGCATCTATTGCGTGTTGGTAACTATTTAAGTGCTTTTTAGAGAGCTTTTTAACAAGTCGCGACTCAATTAATAAACGTGAATCGCCATTTAGAGCGCGCCTAAAGTCATCGCTGTTCAATTGCAGTAGCGGTTTGTAGCAATCTAGCAAGCCATTAATTATTCTATAACCTTGCAGCTCTAATTTTTCGACTTCTTTATTTGAAAAAACATGCTCAAGTGCCACTTGCTTTAGCAATTTGGTTACAGCGTGTAGATGGCTCCTATCTTCTAAAAGTGCTTGGTTAAAATCGCCATGATAAATAGGTTCTATGTTCTCAATAAAGCGTTTTGCAGCATGTCCAACTAGCGGATGTAAAAGTGCTACGCGCAGGTATATAAAAAATTCGCTGTTAAAATTATACGGTTGTGCTTTGGCGCGTTCATGTGCGTAGTCAACTGCTTTATCTACAAAAGTTTGGTGCTCTGTGTCGTCTATTGTTAGGTTTATGAGTGCTTTTTTATAATGACTTTTAATCTGTGTACATAAGAATTCGGTGCTTATGATCCCTTTTTCAACAGCATCCTCTATATCGGCTAGGCAATACGAAATGTCGTCGGCGGCTTCCATTATATAACTTGCAGGATGGCGGCAATATGGCTCAATAGTGAGCTCTTTTTGTAGTGCTTCAACAAAGTTTTTTTCGCTGTAGTAGTAACCCACTTTCTTCATTAAGTAGTTTTTATTTTGGGGTATGTCTTTTACATCAAGCCCAGCAGGGCGAGTGTATTTTAAAATACCAGCACTTTGGCTGTAAGTTAAATTAAGCGTTTGCAACGAATGAATTATACGTATGCCTTGAGCGTTGCCTTCAAAGTTACAAATATCAAGCGCAAGGTGTTTAAAAACAACACCTATACCGGTATTGGGCTCTTTGCAGCGCTCGGGTGTTACGCTTGCTAGGTTGTTATTAAACCAGTGGTTTATTGCCGCTTCGCCAAAATGTCCAAACGGTGGGTTGCCTATGTCGTGCATTAGGCAGGCCATTTCTACTAAGCTTTCTAGGGGGCGTTCTAGATCGGTTAAGCCGTAATCTTTTTGTTGTTGGTAGCTTAAATTAGCAAAAATACGTTGCACTATAAAACGACCAACCTGTTGTACCTCAAGCGAGTGAGTTAAGCGCGAACGAACAGCTGCGTTGCGCTCAAGCGGAAACACTTGTGTTTTTTGCTGAAGCCTGCGAATAGCGGCACTGTTAATAATCCGGCCACGGTCGCTTTCTAGCGCCATTTGTAAGTTAGAGGTTGTGCGATACATTCGTGCTGGCGTTATTTTTTTACTAAAATCTATGGTCATCTTTATACTTATCCTTTTTACAATTGATGACTGGCATAGTTTTTAGCACATAGTCATTTGTCTTTAATATACAGGGTTTAATCTATCAGTTTGTATCATAAAGTAACAACTTGCTTTAAAATAATTTTTTGAGTAATTGTTGTGCATTTATAGGTGTTTATAATGAAACAGTGGATTTTAAAGGCAGTATCAATTTGCCTAATGTTAGGAATGAACAGCGCATTTGCTGCAAAAGAGCAAACTGTGGTGCTTGTATCAATTGATGGCCTGCGTTGGGATTATATTGAAAAACACGGCGCACCAAATTTAAAAGCAATGGCCGAGCGCGGTGTTCGCGCACAAAAACTAATACCTGTTTATCCGACTAAAACGTTTCCTAACCATATTTCTATTATTACGGGCTTACTGCCAGTAAATCATGGCATTGTTGATAATAGCTTTTGTGATAAAGCGCGTAAAAACGACTGTTACAGCATGGGCAAAGCATTGGGCGATAGCACTTGGGTGAAGGGGATTCCGCTTTGGAATTTAGCAAAAATGCAGGGACTTAAATCGGCTACTTATTTTTGGCCTGAGTCAGATGCGTTATTTAACGGCATGACACCAGATTACTTTTATCACTATTCTAAATACAGCGATTACCAAAGCCGTGTTGATCAAATTATTCAGTGGTTAAGTTTACCAAAAGCACAGCGCCCACGTTTTATTGCGAGTTACTTTTCGCTAGTTGATAGCATGGGTCATGAGTTTGGACCAGACGCACCACAAACGCGAGATGCAGTTAAACAACTTGATGAATTAATGGGGCAATTACAAACTCGCTTAAGTAAATTAGAGCAAGAGGTAAACTTAGTTATTGTCTCGGATCACGGTATGGCGAGTATAGATCCAGATAAAAGCATTGATGTAACCACACTACCTCAAGATGAAAACTTTTTAGTTAAAAACACCGGTCCACGTTTACTTATATACACTCAACCCGATGCAATAAATGCGGATATAGCCGGCTATAAAGCTCGTTTACAAAAAGCAGCAAACGGTCGTTATAAAGTATTAACTGACGAGCAGTTAGCAGCGTATCATTACAATAAAGGCACCCGTGTAGGCGATATTGTGGTGCAAACTACAGCGCCAGCGGTATTTACCAATGGTAAAAAACCAACCTATTTAGGGACTCACGGTTATGCATATACCGAGGATATGGCTGCATCATTTATTGCTGTAGGCCCTGCATTTAAACAAGGTGTAAGCCTTAAAGAAGTGAGTAACCTTGATATTTACCCAGTACTTGCAAAAGTGATGGGGCTTAAATTGTTAAACAAAGTAGATGGCAATGGTAAAACATTAATGCCAGCAATTAAGCAAAAAGTGGTTGTGCATTAGCTTAATCTATAAGAGCGCGTAAGCGCTCTGCAGGGAAGAACATGTTAAAACTTTAAAGTGGGCTATTTAGCCCACTTTTTAATGCGTTACTTATTTAAAGTTAGCAATACTTGTTTTTGTAGCAGTAACCGTGCGAATTGCATACGCTTGGTTTGTAATACCAAATGCAATACCATTTACGCTCCAGTTAGGGTTAGAGAAGTAATCGTACTGAGTTGCGCTACCGTAAACGTGCGGGTAAGCCATAATGCTTGCAAACTCATTTTGTACGCCATGACCCATGCCATCAACATATACACCGCCAGATGTGTCACCTTGTTTGCGTGAATGCGCTAAACCTTGGTTATGACCAAGTTCGTGTACAAATGTAGTTGCACCACAATCAATTGCAGTGATTGAGTACATACGGCTGCTCATTGAGCTATATAGATTGCCATTAGTGCCTTGGCCAACCCATGCTAAACCACATGAAATAAGCCCATTGCCAGCACTTTGGCCAGTACCTAATACGGCAATCATGTCGGCTTTCCAATCGCTGCGTAAACCATCTACGTAGCTGCTATTTGTAACCGAGTCTAACCAATCCTCAGACGGCGTTACTGCGTAGTCACCTAAGTTTTGTTTGCCAGCTAAGCGTAGTGTTATATCAACGCCATTTTGGCTATATACCTGATTACTAAAAGCAATTAGTTGATTTATTTTAGTGTCAATATTGCTAGTTGCAGCAGCTGATTGGTCGGTATATAAAATACCGATATCGATTGTTTCTGCTTGCGCAACACTTGCTGCACATAATGCCGTAGCCAGTGCGGTTGTTGTGATTACTTTTTTCATTATTGTATTTCCTTACTCTTGTTGTGGTTGGAACTGTTTTTAACTTGGTTGAGATCATAAAAAGCAGACACACGAAAGCTGCCTTATAGTGCGGCTTTAATTGCTTTTTATACTTTTTGGTTAGCCATCAATTTTTGGTGCAAATATATCGATGCTTTTATCTGATTTGGGCTTTGGTGCGGCTACTTCATGCTCTATGTGGCTTTTATATAAATCGCGTTTTGCTGCAATCCATCCGTACTTACCTTTACTTTCGAATACATAGTTGCCTGAAGGTGCAGTAAATTGGCCATATACGGCATCTTTACCTACCGTTAAAACGGTATTATGCATGCGACCGTCAACACCCACTATTTTACCAAATATGCTCTTATCGCCATTTTCAGACTCAACCACATTAGTCACTTCTGCGGTGAATGTTTCGGCTGTTTGCGGAATAGCTAAATCAAAGTTTTCGCCAGTCTCTAACGCCTGTAAAGAATTTAAATCAAACTCAATATAGGCCTCGTTATGTAAGTCGGTAGGTAAAACTTTTGCGTTTATAAGCACTTGCTTTGCTTTGTCGGATAGGCGATTTACGGCATCAAATTCTTCAAACGGTAAGCTGTTGTCAGGGGCAACAATGGGTTTTACGGTAATTGGATCTTTACTCATATCAATAGGTGCAGGGGGATGTGTATTGCGCGTTTTTTGTAAATCAATAGGAACAAAATCAATAGCAACAGGCGCGATAGGTTCGCCCGTTTCATCTGCATTAAAAAATAGCCCATAAACTGCAAATGCCGATAATGGTATAGCAATTAGTAAGACGACAGAACTCTTCATTTGTTTCTCTTTTAGTGTTTTTGGTTAACTATTTGTTACGTTTTATATTATTAAATGGATTAGATCAAGATAATAAATGTAACCGAAAAGAATTATTTCTTAATTTTATAATTCCTTATAAAATATAAGGATATTTATTTTTGGTGTGTTTTTTGCTCTTTTTAGTATTGGTTTTTAGTAGTGTTTACGCGGGCTTTGGCGCAGTTATAGGTACTTGTTTGTTTAGTTAAATACAATGGTTAAAAGTGACTTTTTGACGTTAATTACAATGAAAAATAAAAAGTGAATTTATTTCACCTTTTGTAAACCAATCGCTAATTGCAATGCATTTATCGGGCACGTATGTTGTGTGCTGCATAAATGCATTACGAGGAATTTATGAAGGTGTCTGATCAGTTGCTTAACCGAATTACAGCAGGACTTGTGGCGGTAATTATTGGTTTTTCGAGTTCTATTGCATTAATTTATCAGGTAGTGATAACCCTTGGTGGTACGCCCGATTTAGTAGCTAGTTGGATTTTAATGCTCGGTTTAGTGATGGGCACAACGTCAATTGGTTTATCGTACTATTACAAAGTACCTGTTTTAATTGCGTGGTCTACCACGGGAGCTGCATTACTTATTTCAAGTGCCCAAGGGTATAACTTAAACGAGGCTATTGGCGCGTTTATGCTCAGTGCATTGCTCGTGTTTTTGTCGGGGGTTACGGGCTGGTTTGAAAAAATAATGAACCGTATTCCAAGTGAGCTTGCATGCGCCATGTTGGCCGGCGTGCTTGTTACCTTTGGTATCGATGTGTTTAATTTTATGAACGACATGCCTTTAGTAATTGGCTTAATGGTCGTTATGTACTTTATTGGTAAACGCTTTTTTGCCCGCTTTGCTATGTTAAGCGTGCTTATTATAGGTGTATTACTCGCTTGGCAAATGGGCCATATTGATACCAGCGCGCTGCACTGGAAAATGAGCGAATTTGCTTATATTGAACCCGCTTTCCACTTGCAAGCATGTATTAGTATAGGCTTACCACTTTATATAGTTACCATGACTTCGCAAAATTTACCGGGTATTGCGGTTTTAAAAGCACATAAATATAAAGCGCCTATATCTGCATCTCTTAATGTTACTGGCTTTGTAAATATGCTTAGCGCTCCTTTTGGAGCCTACTCTATTAATTTAGCCGCGATTACCGCAGCTATATGTATGAGTGATGAGGCGGATAAAAATCATGATAAACGTTATTGGGCGAGTATAGCGGCTGGCGTATTTTATATTTTAATGGCGTTGTGCGCAGCTACATTAGTTGGCTTGGTAGCAAGTTTACCCCAGGCACTTATTTTAGCTTTGGCGGGCATTGCGCTATTTGGCACCATTGCTAATAGTTTGCAGCAAGCCCTTAGTAGTACTGAATATACTGAGGCCGCAATAGTCACTTTTTTAGTAACTGCATCTAACTTAACACTGCTTTCAGTGGGGTCGGCTTTTTGGGGGATTATAGCGGGTGTGCTAACGCTTATTATCACCAGGAAAGACTAAAAACTGTGAATATGTAAAGCGAAATTATTGCTCATATAGATGATTAAAATAGTTTAACCAAGCTTATTAAAAGGCTGCAATTGCAGCCTTTAGTTTTACATAACAGGGTTTATCTAATCATAAGTATGATGGCGAGTTACGCTAAACCGATTAAGTATATGGTGCATAACATACACAACACATAAGCTTAAGATTATAGCCACAGATACCGAACTCAACCGGTACATTGCACTATAAACAAGATCTTGGCCTGGCCCGAGTGAATTTCCAAACAAAATACCAAATGTAGTCAATACACCAAAACCAATGCCAGGTATGCCTCCGCCTAAAATATGAAAGCGCGCAAAAACAAACGAAAGTATCCACAAAATAGCCATCGGAAAAAGTAAAAAATCAGAGTGACTATACAAAAATAGTTGCGATAGTAACGCTGCATTACAGCCTATAAGCGTTCCAATTGCTCGCTGCCAACCGGCCATACCTGCAGCTTTCCAGCACAACGAAAATAAAATAAGCACAGAAGCTGCCTGCGCAGATATTGAGTCCTGTAAATCAAGAACCTGAAAAACAACAAAAGAGAGCGTAGCCACGGTTGAGCATAACAATACCTCATGGCGAATACTTTCTTTTGCTTTAGCTGGCATTACTCGCCCAGGCCTTGCGGTTACATCAGGAAATAGGCCATGCATTAATGCTCCAATAATAACGGTTAAGAATATAGCCAAACCATTAGTTAAGATTAACGGATAAATACTGCTTCCTTGATCAACATAGCTGGAAAAATGTAGCTGAATAGAAAGACTGATTACGCCTAAAGCGCCAAATAAAAAGGCACTACCGCTACTCATTTTATGAAATAAAAAGCAGAAAACACCAAACACTAACAATGTCATAACGACTGGCAAGTGAGAAAACAATCCCTGCATTATCAGCACTATAAGTGCGCTAAATGCAGCAGATGCTATAAATTGATTTATAAGCCCACGACTTAACGTAGGTACCATGCCCAATATCAACATAGGATAAACGGTAAAAAATATACCATTGGGCCAGTTCATTAATTTACTAATAGTAAAGCCAAGGGTACAGCCACCTGCAATGCGCAATGCTTGGCGAAGGCCATTGGAGTCTAATTGTGGGCCTTGGCTAACAATTTGAGTCATAAAGCCTCCATTAATAAATGTAGTGTAACCAGCTAATAAACCTGATTTGTGCAGAGCCAAACCATTGCCCAATTGTTGATTCTGGTAATAACTGTACTGTTGCACGTGAGCCACTAGGCATGTTTGCTATTAAGTCTTGATGATTAATGAGCTTTAAGTGAATGCGTTGACGCTGTGCATCACGCACCCAGCGATTACTGGTTTCTGTTGTACTTAGTAAACCATTAGCACTAAGTTGACCACTGCTAACGCCTGCTTCAAATGTTTCAAGTATTGCGTCGTAAACTTCACCTGGACGGCTATCAAATACTACGCGCGCTTGGGTGCCTTGCTTCATATTTGAGAGTGACTTTTCTCTAAAGTCGGCAACTAAATCTGCCTTTTTAGCGACAATAGCTAATAATGGGCTGCCTGCAACTGCGTATGCGCCGTCTAATAATTGTAAGTTAGCAACTACGCCGTCACTTAATGCGCGCACTTTTGTGTAGGATAAATTTAGCTCAGCCTGTGCTAACTGGTTAGCAGCGTGGCGCATGGCTAAGTTTTTGTTACCTGAGTCACCTCTAGCTAAAACCGCTTCAGCTAACTGCGCTTCAAGGGCTGCAACATTTGCTTTACTCGCTTCAAAATTAGCACGAATGCTTTCAAGTTCTTGCTCCGATATAGACTTTTGCTTATAGAGCTTTTCGCCTCTGCTTTTTAATAGTTTTTGCTCATGCTGTTTAGCGTTTGCAGCACTTATTTGTGCTTCAAGCGCTTTAACATTGGTATCAAGGCGTTTATTTTGTAATTTGGCATCATCAAGGGCGAGTTGAGCTTGTTCTTTAGCTAAATTATATGGGCCTTCATCGATACTAAATAATATATCGCCTGCTTTAACTGATTGGTTATTACTAACTTGCACACTAGTGACTCGGCCACTAATTTGCGGTGATATTTGCACAACAGGGTGATAAACACGTGCTTGTGGTGTCACAGGCAAAACCATATCGGCCACTAAATAGTAAATAAATACTAAGATAAACCCTATGAGAGAAAACCTTACATAGCGTGCAAACTTTTGATCCGGTGTCATTTTTAGCCTTACTTATTAACTTGAATACATTTAAGGGCGTTTTGCTCCATTTTGATCAAACCAAATGCAATCGCATCTAGTTGCTCAACAGATAAACCGCTGTATAACTGATTTTTTATATCGGAAATAGTCTCTTGCAATGAATGTAAAATGGCATCACTTTGCTCAGTAAAATAGAGTCTTTTACTGCGCTTATCATGTTTGTCTACACGGCGAACGATTAACGATTGTTCCTCTAATTGCTTAAGCGTACGAGTCAATGAAGGCATTTCTATCCCTAAGCTATTAGCAAGTTCAAGTTGTGTTAGTCCCTCACCACGCATACTAATATGCATTAGTGCAGTCCAGCGCGATTGAGTAAGCCCTAAAGGCTCAACCGCAATGGTTACCGCTTCGCGGCATAAACGATGAACTCGGCCCATATTACCGATAACTGTTAAATCGAGTGTTTCGTGAAAAGGTTTGTGTGTAGGCATAGCCACCCCAACATAGTTAGCAAGCTAACTATTTTATCATTACTTAGCTTGCTAAGTAAATATGTGTAAGTGCGGGAAGTAGCAAAATATTTGCTAAACCTCACTTGTAAAAATGGTGAGGTTTAGCAGGAGTTTAAAAGTTAAGTAAATTAGCTGGGGAGTATTGATCGGTAAGTACTTTTGTATCTGCGGGCCAATCTTGATCGTTTTTAGTAAATTGCATAAATTGGCTAATCGCTTTTATGTCTATACCGTATTTTACTAATTTAGGGGCGAGAGCATTTACACGCGTGTTAATTTGCGCTTCGCTCGGCATTGATTTAAGTCCCGCTAAAATAATACGATTACTACGATTTTCGCGACTTACATTTATAAAGTCGCCAAATACAGCGTGGTAAGTTGCCGACTCATGTTCATAAAGTTTACTACTTGAAAACGTATTTGCAGCTATAACGCCGCCTTCGGCTAATACGCTTTGTACTTCTTCAAAAAACTCTTTAGTAAGCAAATGCTCCGGAATATAGTCGCCGTTAAATGCATCCAAAATAATCCAATCGTACTTTTGTTTTTTAATTGCGGCACGTTTTATAAAAATACGGCCATCTTGCACGCTTGATGTCACTAAATCGTTTTCTATAAAGTTAAAGTAATCGCGTGCAACTTTAGTTACTGCAGGATCTATTTCAACATTATGAATTTTTGCAGTGGGGTATAGCTCATGAATAACGTTAGAAAGCGTACCGCCTCCTAATCCTATAATAAGTACATTTTTAGGATTATCGGCTACTAAAAGGCTCGCAAAAGTAAGTTTAGTGTAATTAAAAACAAGTTTGTCGGGATTGTTTTTATACATACAGCTTTGGCTTGTTTGGCTACTTTTAGTATTAAATTTAAGGCAACGTAAGTCGCTCGTTTCTTCAACAATAATATTGCGATAAAGCGAGCGCTCTTCGTGGATAACTTTACTGCACGCAAAACCCGAAAATGCAATTAACGGCAGTAGTAAATATTTAAGCATGAGCAAGCTCCTTATTATTAGCCAAGGTATTAATTACAATCGCGACTAAACCCAGTGACCCAAGCGTTAGAGCAAAGGCGCTAATAATAGTATTTACGTCAAACGCGAGTACAAAATAAAACGAGGTAATTATAGTACCCAGTGCACTGCCAAGCGTACTTACAAAGTATAAACGCCCAGCCACTTGGCCGCTTTTATCGCTATCTGTTACCAGTAAGCGCACAGAGTAGGGCGAGATCATGCCTAAAATAACGGTAGGTATAAAAAATAAAGCAGTTGACGCTAAGAGTGAGCCGTAGCGACTATCTTCAATATGGGTAAATATAAATTCCATTATTGGCTGCGAAAATAATGTAATAGGCACCACCATAATGCTGGCTATTAAAAATATTAAACCATATTTGGTAAGTGATGCATTTTTAGTGCTGAGTTTGCCGCCAAGTAAATACCCAAAAGATAAACTAAGCATAAATACTGTAATTATACTGCCCCAAATATGTACGCTACTACCAAAAAAAGGGGCGAGAATTCTCCCTCCTAAAAGTTCAATCCCCATAATGCAAAAACCGCTGCAAAAAGCTAAAAAGTAAATTAACGCGTTTGTTTTTATGCTCATGTAATTATCGTTATGTAACTTAAGTAGAACACTATACTAACGTGATGACACGGCAGTCGCTAGTGCATTAATTAATCGCTCAGTGATTTTTTAAAAAGAAGTTTTGTTATAAAGTAACACATGCTACAATTTTGTTATACTATAACACTTTCTTAGTTAATCAATCACATGAAGTACTCTTTAATTTATTTAGCCTGCCTAGGAATTAGTGCGCCCAGTATTGCGCAAGATCCAAAAGAAGAAATCGAAAAAATATCTGTCACTTATAAACAAGCTTATCGCGGTGATATTCCTCAAAAGCAAATGCCACAATCTATAGTTAGTATTAATAGTGCTGAGCTTAATAAAAAAGGAATTACTCAACTACAAGATGCGCTTGATTTTTCAGCTAGTATTTCACGTAAAAACAATAGCGGTGCATTGTGGGATAGCTTTTCTATTCGTGGCCTTTCGGGTAACGAAAACATGCCATCGGGCTATTTAGTTAATGGCTTTAGCGGTGGGCGTGGTTTTAGCGGCCCGCGTGATGTATCTAACATTGATTACATTGAAGTACTAAAGGGCCCAGGTTCAGCACTTTATGGGCGATCAGAGCCAGGCGGGACTGTAAATATTGTAACTAAAAAGCCACAGTTTGATTCACAGGGTGAGATAAAGCTAAGCTTAGGCAGCGACAGTTTTAATCGCGTTGAAGGCGATTACACCAGCGGCATTAACGATACCACCGCGTTTAGAATAAATGGCGCATGGCAAGATAGTGACAGCTACCGCGATGAGGTATACACCAATAAAAAGGTGATTACGCCGTCTATATATCATCAAATAAACGCATCGACCAGTGTAACTTATGAGTTTGAATACGTAGATTTAGCTCAGCTATTCGACCGTGGTGTTGTCGTTCTCGATAACGATTTTGACACCCTACCAAGCTCGCGCTATTTAGGTAACCCAAACGATGGAGACACGCAGGTTTACTCTCGAGGCCACCAAATTACGTTAAATCACGATATTAACGAGGCATGGTCACTTGTTGTAGGTGCAAATTATCGAGACTCTAGCTTAACGGGTTTTTCGTCAGATGCAGAACTTGCACCATCGCGCCAATCGTTATTTGACGATGGCCGCACACTTACCCGCCAGCAGCGCTATCGCGACTACGAAGTAGAAGATTTAAGTGTAAAGTTTGAGGTAAGTGGAAGTTTAGATACAGCCGGCATTTCGCATCATTTATTAATAGGTATTGATGCATATAAATACGATTTGCGCACATCGCTTTCTCGTTATCGTGGCGGTAATGGCACTTATACTATTGATATTTTTGAGCCGGATTATTCTGGTGAACGTCCTGCTGTTTCGCTACTTTATGAAAATGATGAAGAGCAAAACGCTTACGGTATTTACATTCAAGATCAAATGGATATCACTGATAAGTTTAAACTTTTACTTGGTCTTAGATTTGATAGCGTAGACCAAGATATTTTAGAAACCAACAGCGGTGTGTTTTCAACCAGTTCTGAAAGCCAAATAAGCCCACGCGTTGGCGTAGTGTACGAACTAAATAATACAATAACCTTCTACAGCAGTTACTCTGAAGGCTTTTTACCACTGAGCGGTACTGATGCAAACGGCGACCCGTTTGGCTTTGAGTACAGCGACTCGTTTGAAGTTGGTGCTAAGTTTGAATACTTAGGTGTAAACGGTACTGTGGCATTTTTTGATGCTTCTAAAAGTAATATGTTAGTGGCAGATCCTGTAAACGTTGGTTTTTCGGCTCCCATTGGTAAAGCTGATAGCAAAGGGGTTGAGCTTGATTTAAATACCTATATTACCGATGCAACAGCATTTAACTTATCGTACGCCTATATAGATGCCACCACAGCAAACGACATTATTAATGCCGATTGGGGCGTGCCAATAGAAAAAGGCAGCCCACTGGTAAATGTACCAAAAAACAATCTAAACCTTACACTTAGCCATCAAACAGCATTAATGGGTAAAGAGCTTGAATTTGGTGCAAGTTACCAATATACCAGCAGCCGCCTAGGTGATGCCGCAGATTTGAGCTTTAGACTACCAAGTTACCAATTGGTCGGCCTGTTTGGTCAATTAAATTTAACAGATAAAACAGAGCTAAATGTGAGCATTAATAACATTTTTAATGAAGACTACGATCAAAGTAGTTACAACGCTTTGTGGGTTTATCCGGGGGCGCCTACGCAATTTAAAATGTCGATAGCTTATAATTTTTAATAGCTTAGCTTATTAAGCTTTTAAACAGTTTTCATCCTAAAGCGCCTTAATTTAATAATTAAGGCGCTTTTTTATTTAAATTAAGGTTTCTTAAGTTTTCTTTAAGTTTCGCTCGCTAAGTTACAAACATACACTTTATATGAGCGATGTTTATGCAATTAGCACACCTACCTTCATCACCCGTTTATATTCAAAATAACTCACGCTTTGTTAGTGCTCGCGTTAATGATGAGCATAGAAGTGCGTTAGAAAACACAGTTAAAGAAGGGTTTTTAGTCGCTTATAACGCCACGCTTACCTCTTTTATGCCATTACTTTGCCAATACACGACAAACGAAGGGCAATGCACATTGGGTTTAAGGCAAGCAACAGCTCCTCTATTTATAGAGCAATACTTAGCACAGCCCATCGAGCATTTTTTACCTGAGAACACACAGCGTAATAAAGTATTTGAGCTTGGCAATCTATGCTCTACACATCGCAAAGCAACGCTTGGGCATTTTATTGTTGTTAATGAAGCCCTGCAAAGTGTAGGTGCTAAACATTTAGTATTTTGCGCCACTAAAAAAGTACGTGCACTGCTGCGCTTATTAGGCGTTAACTGCACTGAAATTGCTGTGGCAAACAGTTTTGTTGTGGAGCATCCGCTAAGTTGGGGAAGTTACTACGCTAACCAGCCTACCGTATGCGTTGTGAGTTTAGAGCAAGCTCACCAACAAGTATTAAATACCCCAATGCTTTATAGTTTGATGCAGCAAAATCACTCAAATATCAATTCTTTGGTAAATGCGTTGGTGAATGTATGAATTACTATAATACCCATGCAATATCGCCATTAATTATTGCCCATAATAAAGAGCAAACACTTGAAATTAACGGTGATGAGTTTAACCAGCAAATACAAAAAATAGTAAAAATACTACATAGCTTTAACGGCAAATGTATCGCTTATAAGCTCGATAATACGCCAGCTTGGCTTGTTATTGATGCCGCTACTGCGGTTTCTAATAAAGTGGCTGTGCCAATTGCTCACTTTTTTAGTGAACAACAAACTCAATATGTACTAGCGCAATGCGGCGCTAATATATTTATGAGCGACATACCAAACCCTTTATTTGGGGAGCCGACCGCATCAATTACTTTATTTGAGTGTTACACATTATATATTTACGAAATTGTTGTAGCTAAACCCGTCAGTTATTTTCCAGATACTCAAAAAGTAACATTTACGTCAGGATCGACTGGGCAACCAAAGGGCGTGTGTTTATCTGCAAATAGCCAAATGCAGGTAGCTCAATCTCTGTGCGATAAAATTAATATTAAAAAGCCTGTGCATTTATGTTTATTGCCGCTTGCTGTATTGCTTGAAAATATAGCCGGTGTGTATGCCCCTTTAAAAAGTGGCGGTACAGTGCATTTAATGCCGTTAAATGAATTAGGCTTTGTTGGTACTGCATTAAAACAGCCCGCACAGCTTATAGCTGCTATTGATAAAGTTAAGCCAAATACGCTTATTTTAGTGCCTGAACAATTAGCATGCTTAGTTACTTTTGCAGAAGATGGGTGGCAACCGCCTAGTTCGTTACAGTTTATTGCCGTAGGTGGTGCGCTTGTCAGCGAAATGCTAATAGTAAAAGCACGTAGCTTAAACTTACCGGTGTATCAAGGTTATGGGCTGTCTGAGGCGGCATCTGTCGTTAGTTTAAATACACCCACAAACGATAACATCCATAGTGCCGGCTCTGTGTTACCTCATATTCAAACCAAAATTGAAAATGGCCAGCTTTTTATAAAAGGCGATTTGTTTTTAGGTTACTTAAACCATCAACCTCACAACAAAGACCAGTGGTATGCAACCGGTGATCTAGTAGAGCAGCGTCAAAATACTTTATTTATTAAAGGCCGATTAAAAAACCTAATTATTACCAGCATGGGGCGTAATATCAGTGCCGAGTGGCCTGAATCACTATTACTCAGTCAAAGCGGTATTTTACAAGCCGTTGTGTTTGGTGAAGGCCGACCTTTTCTCAGTGCCATTATTTACGCCGATACAAAGCTAAGTAACCCAGTGTTAGCGCAGTACATTAAGACAATTAATAAACAACTACCCGACTATGCACGAATTCAAAAATGGCATCGTTTAGCTGCCCCATTAAGTGTGCAACAAGGATTATTAACAACAAATAATCGCCCAAAACGAGATGCCATAAGTAAGCAGTACCATGCTGTGTTTGAGCAATTTTACCGACTTGGAGAAGTAATTAATGAGTGATTTTTTTAACACCCTTAAAGAGCAAACTAAACAAGAGCAAAACTACCTGCTTGCAGCGCCGATTATTCAGCGTGTTTTTAAAGGCGAAGCATCACTTGAAGAATACGCCTCGTTTTTAGCGCAAGCGTATCATCATGTTAAGCATACTGTGCCATTAATGATGTCGGTTGGTGCACGATTAACCGACGATCAAGAATGGCTGCGCGAAGCCGTCGCAGAATATATTGAAGAAGAGATTGGTCATCAAGAATGGGTACTTAATGACATTGCAGCCTGTGGTTTTGACAAAGAAACAGTACGGTGTAGTCAGCCGCAATTTGCTACCGAAATGATGGTGTCGTATGCGTACGACTCCATTGCACGTAAAAATCCGTTGAGCTTTTTTGGCATGGTGCATGTGCTTGAAGGCACTTCTATAGCGCTTGCGGACGGCGCCGCTTCAAACATTGCAAATGCTGTGGGCTTACCTAAAAAAGCATTTAGTTATTTAACCTCTCACGGCGCACTTGATATAGAGCATGTAAAGTTTTTTGAAAACCTAATGAACCAAATAACAGACGAGGCGGATCAGCAAGCCATACTTCATGGTGCAAAGCGCTTTTATCGTTTATACGGCGATATATTTCGTGGACTCGATGACGAACCATTTTTTAAAGCACGTGCACAAGGCAAATTGGCATGAGTAGTTCTTTGTGTGTGCTCACTGGTGCTACAGGCGGAATAGGGCAAGCGATTGCTAAAGCCCTATATGCAAAAGGGTGGAAGTTACTACTTGTAGGGCGAAATACCCAAGCCCTTGAGGAGTTGAGCCGTGCATGCCCAGACAGTGAAATATTTACGGGCGATTTAACCGACGATACAACACGTATTAACCTAGCAATAAAAGCCAAGCAACTCGGCGGCGTTAAATTACTTATTAATAATGCAGGTATAAATACAATGCAAAGCCTTGAGCACACAAGTAATGAGCAAATAGATAATATGCTCATTACTAATCTGTCGGTGCCTATTAAATTATGCCAGCTATTTTTAGGACAGTTAGCGTATACCAAAGGCACTATTGTTAACGTGGGATCATCGTTTGGCAGTATTGGCTACCCGTTTCAAACGCTTTATTGCGCCAGTAAATTTGGTTTACGTGGCTTTACAGAAGCGCTATCACGTGAGTTGAATGGTTCAGGCGTTAAAGTGACCTATTTAGCACCAAGAGCAACAGATACATCCATTAATAGCAGTAAAGCGCGGGCAATGAATAAAGAGCTCGGCAATAAAATGGACTCGCCAGAATTAGTTGCTCAAGAGTTATTAGCTCTTATAAGTTCAAACCAAACAAGGCGCTTTATTGGTTTTCCTGAAAAATTATTTGCACGCATAAATGGCGTATTCCCAAGCGTTGTTGATAACGCTATTGCAAAGCAACTTCCTAAAATTAAACGTTTTTTAAGTTAACAAACACACAAAGGCAAAATTATGTATAAATTTACACTCGCATTTTATTTAATACTAACCTCTGTATTTGCAACTGCAGTACACGCAGATGAAGCGCAAGACTTAACCGATATTCAACAAAAGTGGGCAATTGCTAATTACGAACTTGAAGACGATGCGCAAATAGACGCGTTTACGCAACTAAGTGAGCAAAGCGCATTATTTGTTAAAAACTATCCAAGCTCAGCGCAAACACATATTTGGAATGGCATTGTGTTAGCTAGTTTTGCTGGCGCAAAAGGGGGCTTGGGCGCACTTGGTTTAGCAAAAGAAGCAAAAGCGTCACTCGAAAATGCACTCTCGATTGATGGCACTGCACTAAATGGCTCCGCTTACGCAAGCCTTGCAACGCTTTATAGCAAAGTACCTGGTTGGCCAATTGGTTTTGGTGATGACGACAAAGCTGAAAAATTATTTAAACAAGCGCTCGCTTTTAATCTCGAAGGCATTGATACTAATTACTTATACGGTGAATACTTGTATGACGAAGGCGATTATAAACAAGCTAAAGCGCGACTACTTGTAGCACAAGCTGCTGGGATTCGTGATACTCGGGCAAAAGCAGATAAATATCGTCAACAAGCAATAAGTCAGTTATTGGCAAAAGTAGATAAAAAATTAAAAAGATAAACACATAATGCATTTATTACTCGTTGAGGACGATCATTTAGTGGCGCAAGGGCTTATTCGCTCTTTGCGCCAAGAGGGCTACAGCGTAGAGCACAGTGGCACAGTAAAACACGCCCTAGAGTGCCTTTCTAGTGGTGATATTGAGCTTGTTATTCTCGATTTAGGATTACCTGATGGCGACGGCTCGCAAGTTTTAAAGCATATTAAAGCGCAAAAAAAAGTAATACCAGTGGTTATTTTAACTGCACGCGGCAGTATTGACGACAAAGTCCAAGGGCTCGATATGGGGGCAGATGATTACCTTGCAAAGCCGTTTGACCCCGCTGAGCTATTTGCCCGTTTACGTGTAGCAAGCCGGCGCATTAATCAAACACAATCAAGCTTATTACGCTGTGGTGATGTAGTAATGGATACTTCTGCTCATACAGTTAAACTAAGTGGGCAGTCACTTACACTACCTCGAAAAGAATACATGCTTTTAAAAGCGCTGATGGAAAATCAGGGAAGGGTACAGTCAAAACAACAACTCGAAAACAAACTTTACCAATGGGGTGAAGAAGTCGGCTCTAATGCCATAGAGGTGCATATTCATCATCTTCGTAAAAAATTCCCTAGTGATTTTATTAAAACCTTACGTGGCATTGGCTACGTGGTTGGTAAGCGTTAGAGTGTATTTGTTTTTCGAGGTTGAAAATGTCAATTCGTAAACGTCTGACCTTAATTTTACTTTCAATGATGGTGCTAACTTGCTTTTTAGCATTAGTAAAAGGCTATCAAAAAAGTATGCACCACGGTGAAAGTTTGCTTGATGATGAACTTAAAATAGTGGCTGGCGTTTTAATTGAGCAACCATTGGCACTAAGCACAGATGCAGTACAAGTCAGTAATAATAGCGCTCAGTTGTTGTATCAAATTTGGCAAAATAATAATTTACTTAGTGGCTCATCGAGTTTAACGAATAACCAAATTAGTTTTAGCGAGGGCTTTCAAACAGCCAATGTAGCAGGGCAGCGTATGCGGGTATTTGTGATGAGTAAAAACACCCGTAAAGTCATTGTTGCTGAACCTATGGCAAAGCGGTTTGAATTAGCTAAAGCCGTTATTTTATCTGCAATGTTACCAATGCTATGGGCAGTCCCTCTGCTTGCTATTTTTATTAGCTTTTTTGTTAAATACGCATTAGCCCCTCTTACTCGATTATCTAAGCAGTTGGCGTCTCGCCAAGCGAACGACTTTACGCCAATTAACTGGCAAGTAACCGACGAGGAAATTAAACCGGTTATTAATCGTTTAAACGACTTATTTAAACGCGTAGAAACGGCCTACTTACGGGAGCGTTTTTTTGCCTCAGATGCAGCTCACGAATTACGTACCCCGCTTAGTAGTTTAAAAATTAATGTACATAATTTGGCTAATAAACAAAGTAATCTGCAAGACCATCAAGAATTACAAGCTATGTCGCAGGGCATTAATCGCTTAAGTAATATTGTTGAGCAAATGCTAATTTTAGGACGCACTCAGCCTGAACAATGGCAGAGGCAATTTAGCGAACAATCATTGCTAACGATTACTCAGCAAGTCGTATCGGAGCAATACGACAAAATAGATGAAAAAAACCAAACCATTAGCCTTGAAGGCGATGATTTTGTTATTAATGGTGATGATTTTGTTATTAATGGTGATGAGTTTACATTAACCACGCTTATCGCTAATTTACTTAGCAACGCCATAAAGTACACACCCAATAATGGTCAAATTATAATTAAATTAGCATCAAGTAATAACGGCTTTAGTTGGCAAATTGATGATTCTGGTGCGGGTATGACTGAAGAGCAAAAAGAGCGAATATTCAATCGCTTTTATCGCGTAGGTGGCGATCAGCATCCATCAGGCGAGCAAGGTGCTGGTTTAGGTATGGCGATTGTTCAACACATAATTGCTATTTATGGTGCAAGTATTCATTTAGCGAATAGCCCTTTAGGTGGGCTAACCGTTAAGGTTACTTTTACAGGAGTAAAAAGTGACTAAACGTTTATTTAATCAGTGCCTTTGTTGTTTGCTATTTTTGTCGTTTAACGCGGCGAGTAAAGAGTACCTTATTATTTTAAAAGATCACTTGTTTTACCCCTCACAAATTACCATTCCCGCGAATAAAAAAGTAAAACTATTGATAGAAAACCAAGATAGCACACCAGAAGAGTTTGATAGCTTTGATCTAAACAGAGAAAAAGTACTCTACCCAAACCGTAAAAGCATTATTTATATAGGGCCGCTTAGTAAAGGGTATTACGAATTTTTTGGTGAGTTTTCGCCCAATACAGCAAGGGGCGTTGTAATAGTTGGTGATGAGGAGGCGCAGCATGCTAATAACTAGTTTAGTCATGAGCCTTAATCAATTACTACCTGTGGCTATTTTATTAGTGCTACTACAAGTAGTTAAAAAACAAAGCGCTTTAAAAATAGGATCTGCTTTACTAATTGGCGCGCTCATGTCGTTTATGTACATGCAAAGTGCATCATGGGTGAGCCAGTGGTTTGAACACCAAGGGCTAGAGTACTCACAAATAGGGCTCTGTATTACTATATTTATAGCCGTATTAGTATTTGCAATAAAGCAAAAATCAGCGGCTTTTTATATTGCTGTTATAAGCACAATAACATTGTATTTAAGCCACTATATTATTTACCTCACCAGCTTTTGGCAAAGTAATGATGCAGGGCAAAGCTTATTTATTGGCACTTTATTAGGTGTTGGAATTTGTTTAAGTTTTAGCGTATTGCTGTACTTTTTAATGAATGCAATTAAGCACCGCTTTGGTATGTATCCGCTTTTTACTTTGCTTGCTTTTAACAGCGCGGCTAAGTTATTAGTTGCACTGGATTTGGCAAGCCAAATAGACTTAATTACCAACACCGCAACCGTGTGGGATTTACGCGATGTATTAAGCGAAAACTCTGAGCTCGGGCGCGTACTGCGTGCCCTTGTTGGTTACGAGGCCACTCCTGATCTAATGAGTGTACTTATATATAGTACTAGTAGCGTGATATTTTTATCACTTTGTTATGTTATTTCGGCTTCAATGTCTAAGGAACGTGTATGAAAGCACTCAACCTATATTTAGCGCTTAGCTTTACCGTTTTTTGTTTGTTGGTACTTTCAATCCCAGCAAAGGCCGATGGAATTGTTGTTGATAAGGTATATCACCCCTATGTTTTACCTTTTGAGCGAGAGTTTGAATGGCGGTTAGTGTCGCACCAAACAGATAGTGGCAACATACTAGCGCAGCGTTTGGGTGGTGGCGGTGCTATTAACGATACAATGGCACTAGAAGGTTACATAGTTGGTGAGCGAGATGACAACGGCGACTTTGGTTTAGAAGCTTATGAGCTTGAACTACGCTGGCAATTAATTGAGCAAGGTAAATTATGGGCTGATTGGGGGGCATTATTTGAGCTTGAAAAAAAACATAATGAAGATGTGTATGAAGCAACTTCGGGTTTTGTGATAGAAAAAGAGTTTGGTAAAACAAGCTTAACTATGAATGCCTTTTTAGTGTACGAGTGGGGGCAGGATATTCAAAATGAATGGGAAAGCGAGTTTAGAGCACAATATCGCTATCGCTATCGTTCTGCTTTTCAGCCATCTATTGAAGTCTACGTAGGAGAAGACTTTGTCGGTATAGGGCCTGGTTTTATAGGTTTACAGCGCTTTGATGGGCAAAAGCAGTTAAAATGGGAAGCGGGTTTTATCACTGAGATAAGTCAATCAGAAAAAAATCATAGTTTTAGGCTCGCATTAGAATTTGAATTTTAATAACCAAGGAAAGCGGTTTTGGTTGTTTATCACCCTGATTATAGATAGGTACTTGACATATTTTAAAAAATCTATATAGTGGGCTGCAGCTAGAAAGAAAGCATGTAAGCTATAAATCTCCATTTCGATGTTGTATAAGTAATACTTGTAGTACCGTCCTGAAGTTTTTAAAGTACCATCTCATTTTTTGCTACACCCGCTCTTATGAGCATATTTTTTATTTTATATCAGGATATTACAATGTCTAACATCGTATCAGGTACAGTTAAGTGGTTCAACGAGTCTAAAGGTTTTGGTTTCATCGAGCAAGAAAATGGCCCAGACGTTTTCGCACATTTCTCAGCAATCAAAAGCGAAGGTTTCAAAACTTTAGCTGAAGGCCAACGTGTAGAGTTCACTCTTTCACAAGGTCAAAAAGGTCCACAAGCTGATAACATCACAGCTGTATAATTTTACTTTTTAAGTAAAATGAAAAAAAGCGCTTAAGGCGCTTTTTTTGTGTCTGAAATTTGACATAAACCAAGCAACGCCTGTTATTAGCCCCTCCTAGTATTTGTTTGTCTATTCTTCTAAGCCATTCTTTTAAGCAATTGTGTTAATGCAAGTGAGTTTAAGCTTGTGATTAATACCGCCCATTTCTCTTCTTATAATTTTTTAAAAAGAAAATAGATCTAATTTTTGGCTCATATTTACAGTAATGCATCAGCTGGAACCTTTGACTATAAAGTGGGAAAGGTGCTGTAAGGCTGCAAAAATTACCTATTTGTGCGCATGCTAAATTGCATCGAATTTAATAAGTAAGTAGTTGTGTGTCATAAAGCGATTTAACAAAGAATATAAAAAGTTAAAAATGAAAGATGATTTTGTCGCCCATAAGCATACTTACCTTCAATGATTTATCTTTCATAAGGGAGCCCTTTTTTTTGCTTTATTTTTAAAAAAGCAGCTTGCAGTGCTTCTATTAAATGCATATCTGTTTTTTTATTCGCAGCTAAATAAGCATCAATTGTTAGCTCATCTATTTTATAAATAAACTTTAAGTGTGCCGGTTTGAGCTTTAGGTAGTCGCTCATCTGCTTCATATATAAAGGATCATCTACAATTAAATCTACTTTTTTAGCGAGTAGTAAAGAGTATGACTTTTGAATATCAGAGGTTAAAACAACTTCAAACCCCAGTTTTGCGAGGGTTTGTGTTGAAAAGTCATTACGCTGCATAGCAATTTTGTACACTTTGGCTTGTTCAGTAGTGTTTATAATAAGATCATCTCGCTCTGATAGGCCAATAAAGCCTAGTTCAAAACGTCCGACAGGTCCTATCCAATAAAATTTGTCTTCTCGCTCTACAGTGCGTGCAAGGCTGTATATAAAGGTATTTTTAAGCTCATCTGCAATTTTATAAGCACGTGCCCAAGGGTACATTTGAATGTTAGGTGTTAGATCAGCCTCAGCAAATATATCTCTAATAAATTGAGTACCTTCACCTGCTACCTCACCATCAATCAACACTTGGTTTGGCGGTGCTAACTCTGTAACAACAAGGATGGGTTCTTTTGCTTGAACATACACAGAACAAATTAAAAAAAAAGAATAAAGAATATATTTCACAATAGCGGATCGTTAGTCGGTTAGCTTAAGTAATATAAGTGTGGCTGAAAATACGAAAAACACAAAAAATATTTATGTGAATTTGTTACTAAGATATTGGTTTATTTGAGTTATATATAACCATAAATAAGGTTAAATAGCTTGAAGGTTGGAAGTGTATAAATCTGGAAGGCCTAAAACGATAAAAGGGCCTTGCGGCCCTTGGTGAAGTATCGTTCAAGTCAGATAGAGCTTTAACCCCTTAAAGCGCTATCCTCTTGTTTTGCAACACCGGTGTTCATCTCAATAAGTTTCTAAGCTAGCGAGAGGAAAAACCCAGCAATTGCTGCGCTCATAAGGTTAGCCATAGATCCTGCTAACACTGCTCTGAGCCCTAAGCGTGCGATATCCTTCCGCCGACTAGGCGCCATACCGCCTAACCCACCTAGTAAAATGGCTATCGATGATAAGTTAGCAAAGCCACATAGAGCAAAAGTAACAATTGCTTGTGTGTGCGCGCTTAACGTATCGCGATAATTTATAAAGTCTAAGTAAGCAACAAACTCGTTCACTACTATCTTTTGACCAATAAAGCTGCCGGCTATAATTGCTTCATCCCATGGCACACCTAGTAACCATGCAACAGGAGCAAATACATAACCTAATATTTCTTGAAGCGTTAATGTTGGGTAATCAAACCACCCGCCAATACCACCTAATAAACCGTTTAGTAGTGCAATTAGCGCTACAAAAGCAAGTAACATTGCACCTACATTAAGTGCTAAATGCATACCGTTTGCTGCACCTGATGCAGCTGCATCAATTACATTTACAGGCTTATCTTCGTCATCTAAATCTAAATCAGCTAAGTTATCTTTAGGCGTTTCAGTTTCTGGCACAATCATCTTGGCCATTAAAAAACCACCTGGAGCAGCCATAAAGCTCGCTGCTATTAAATACTTAAGATCTACGCCAATAATAACGTAACCGGCCATTACAGAGCCTGCCACAGTGGCTAAGCCACCTACCATCACTGCAAACAATTCCGATTTAGTCATTGTTGCTATAAATGGCTTAACTATCAGCGGAGCTTCAGTTTGGCCAACAAAAATATTTGCCGTTGCTGAAAGCGATTCTGTGCGAGAGGTTTTCAATAATTTTTGTAAACCGCCGCCTAAAATCCTAATTATCCAATCCATAATGCCAAGGTGATACAACACAGCAACAAGTGCTGAGAAAAACACGATAACGGGCAAAACTTGGATCGCAAAAATAAAACCTAATGTGTCTTGTGAGGCAAGTGGGCCAAACAAAAACCCAATACCGTCGTTTGCATAACCAATAACCGACGATACGGCTGCTGACATGCTCGTTAACACATTTTTTCCTGCTTCAAAAAACAGGACAAAACCGCCAATAACTACTTGCATCGCAAATGCTATACCAACGGTTCTTAAATTAATTGCCTTGCGATTAGTTGATGCCGCAAAGGCAATGCTTAGTAGCACACACATGCCCACTAAGCTCATAAATGTTGTCATACAAATGTTTCCCGTTGTTATTCTTGTAGTAAATATTTTATCTTACTTTTTATTATATCAATCGCAACGCGGTTCATACCGCCTCGAGTCACAACTAAATCTGCGTTATGCTTAGAAGGCTCAATAAATTGATAAAACATCGGTCTAACAGTTGCTTGATACTGCTCAACAACAGATTGTAATGTTCTGCCTCGTTGCTCCATATCACGTTGCATACGACGCATTAAGCAAATATCTAAAGGCGTATCTATAAACACCTTAATATCAAATTCTTTATTAAGCGCTTTGTCACTCAATAATAAAATACCTTCAACAATGAGTATTTTAGCAGCAGGCACTCGGCGAGTTTTCTCGCTACGTGTATGCTGTGCATAATCATACGTTGGTACTTCAACTGAATTTCCACTACGAAGCTGTGTTAAATGCTCAAGCATTAACGCATGTTCAAATGCATCAGGATGGTCGTAATTCGTTTGCGTACGATGCGCCATCGGTAAATGCGACTGATCCTTGTAGTAAGCATCTTCTTCAATAATGGCGATAGCGCCTGGTTCAAGCTCATTAACCAATTCATTGTATATAGTTTGGCTAAAAAGAGATTTGCCCGACGCAGACGCGCCTGCAATAGCTATAATAGTAGTTCGTGTCACTAAAGTTCTCACCCACACAGAAGGATATATTGTTGGTAGATCACAATAGCAAAAAAGACACGATTAATCTCTTTTGCTTCGCTTAAGAATGCAAATTTATAATGTTTAGGTTTTATGAAACAGGACTTTTGTCCTGTACGGAAAAATCGATCAGCGGATAAAGTAACCACCTAGAATCAAAGTGAGGTCAAAATGGCAAGAGCAATTATCTTAATGGCAGATAGCCTAGGAATCGGTGCAGCACCAGATGCAGATAAATTCGGCGATCTTGGGGCTAATACATTCGCTCACTTACTAAAAGCATATTACGACGAAACAGGCGCTGCATTATCGCTTCCTAACCTATCAAAACTTGGGTTAGTGGATGCATGTGAAGCTGCCGGTGGAGAACCGTGTTTAATTTCAGACCGCCAAGCTTCTCAAGGAGCATGGGGTTACGCTAAAGAATTATCTAGCGGAAAAGACACGCCATCAGGTCATTGGGAAATGGCAGGAGTACCTGTGTTATTTGATTGGGGATATTTCCCAAAAACACAGCCAAGTTTCCCACAAGAATTTATAGACGAGTTTATAGCTCGTACTGGTATTCCTGGCATTTTAGGCAACTGCCATGCATCGGGAACAACCATTTTAGAACAGCTAGGTGAAGAGCACGTAAAAACAGGTAAACCAATCTGTTACACCTCAGCTGATAGCGTGTTTCAAATAGCCGCGCATGAAGAGTCATTCGGCCTAGAGAAGCTTTATCAAGTTTGCGAAATCGCACGGGCGCTACTTGATGAAATGAATATAGGACGAGTGATTGCGCGGCCATTTTTGGGTTCAAATAGCCAAGACTTTGCTCGAACGGGTAATCGTCGCGACTATTCAGTGCTTCCGCCAGCGCCAACATTGCTAGATGTGTTAGCAAAAGACGGCGGCGAAGTAATTAGTATTGGTAAAATTTCAGATATTTACGCGCATCAGGGCATAACCCAAAAGCATAAAGCACCTGGGCTTATGAACTTGCTAGAAAAAACCAGCGAAGTAATGAAAAGCGCACCAGAACACAGCTTAATCTTTACTAACCTAGTTGATTTTGATGAAAAATTTGGTCATCGCCGTAACCCAGTAGGTTATGCAAAAGCATTAAAAGAATTTGATGACTATTTACCAACTATACTAAAACAGTTAAACGCAGATGACATATTAATGATCACTGCAGATCACGGTTGTGACCCAACCTTTCCAGGTTCTGAGCACACTCGCGAATACGTACCGGTTATTGCATATAAACCAGGTATGAGTAACACACCACTAGGTGAACGCAACAGCTTTGCAGATATCGGTCAAACACTGGCACAGTGGTTTAACTTATCTGCGCTTGATTACGGCGACAGCTTTTTAAATGAGCTAACAACGCCAAATAAAAAGGAAAACAATTAATGAGTACTCCGCATATCAGTGCAAACGTTGGTGATTTCGCCGAAACAGTATTAATGCCAGGCGATCCGCTACGTGCGCAATATATTGCTGAAAACTTTTTAGATGATGCAGTACAAGTTACAGGTGTTCGTAACATGTACGGTTTCACTGGTACTTACAAAGGTAAGCCAGTAAGCATCATGGGTTCAGGCATGGGCATTCCATCAATGTCTATTTATGCACGTGAGCTAATTGTAAGCTTTGGCGTTAAAAATATTATACGTATTGGTACGTGTGGCGGTATTGGCACAGATATCAAAATTCGTGACGTAATTTTTGCACAAGGTGCAAGCACAGATTCAAACGTAAACCGTGCACGTGTTCGTGGCTACGATTTTGCTGCTATTGCTAACTTTGACTTACTTTTAAACGGTGTAAACGCCGCTAAAGAGCTAGGAATAGAAGCAAAAGTAGGTAACGTATTTACAACCGACACTTTCTACCAAGCAGACGACTCGTTCTATAAAGACTTAGACAAGTTAGGCATGCTAGCAGTAGATATGGAAACAGCCGGTTTATATGGCGTTGCAGCTGAATACGGCGCAAACGCAATGGCATTATTTACAGTAAGTGACCACGTAATCACCGGTGAAGCAACACCTGCTGATGAGCGTCAAAGCACGTTTAACGAAATGGTTAAAATTGCATTAGAGTCAATAGCTTAAATAATACATAACAGTTCCTTGGTAACGTATTCACTAAGTTTTGGAGACACGCCCAAAGTGAAGTGAGACTAACCTCCAAAGCCGCATTTTATGCGGCTTTTTTTATGCTTGAAGAAAATGGGTAGCATTTAATTCAACCATCTAAAAACTTCGTTTTTAAACGCCTGCAAGCAGCGCGTCTACAAGTGAATTTTAGCCACCGCGTTAAGTTTTCCACGTAGGCGCTAAGCTTGCTCGCGCGAGAAGCGCAGCTTCTAATTACTTAATCACCCATCCTAAAAACTACGTTTTTAAACGCCTGCAAGCAGCGCGTCTACAGGTAAATTAAACTGCTGAGTGTAAGTTTTCCACGTAGGCGCAGAGCTTGCTCGCGCGAGAAGCGCAGCTTCTAATTACTTAATCACCCATCCTAAAAACTACGTTTTTAAAGGCCCGCAAGCAGCGCGTCTACAGGTAAATTAAACTGCTGAGTGTAAGTTTCTCAGGTAGGCACTAAGCTTGCTCGCGTGAGAAGCGAAGATTAATCACCCATCCTAAAAACTACGTTTTTAACCGCCTGCAAGCAGCGCGTCTACAGGTAAATTAAACTGCTGAGTGTAAGTTTTCCACGTAGGCGCTAAGCTTGCTCGCGCGAGAAGCGTAGCTTCTAATTACTTAATTACACAACAAACTTTACCTTTAAAAACAAAAAAAGGGCCAAGGCCCTTTTTTATGGTGTTGCGCCTAATCATACAGGCCAAATTCTGAGTGCTTAAACAACTTCACCAGCCACTATCGTATTAAAGCTGTCGTTGTCATGCAGGCTTGCAAATGCGCTCTCGTGTAATAATTCATTACGTAAGTTTGGAGAGTATTCAAGTGCCATTTTAATATCGGCTAATGCATCAGCATGTTTGTGCGTTAGTGCATAAGCACAGGCTCGTTGCCAATAGGCATAACCATAGTCACTATCTATATCAATGGCTTGGTTACACAGCTCAATGGCTTGTGCTGTTTCGTTTATTTCTAGTAATGCATCGGCTTTATAAGCAATGGCTTCAACATCTTCAGGTTTGCGATTAAGTATTTCATCAAAAATTTCAATTTTATTTGCAAAATCACTTTCTAGGTTTGCGCGCATCCACAACGAATGAACTTCGTTAGTCACCGATATGCGCTCTTGGTTGCTGAGTATTTCTTCTGAGCGAACGCGTAGTTTTTCTTCAAGAATTTTTAATCGGTCTTCATACTCGTCTGTAATTACACTCACACGCGTATTTACAATATCTTCTACTTTATTTTTAACATCGCGCAACGAGTTCCAACCCACTAAAACTAAAATCGACGCCGTAGCGGTAATTATAAAAAACACATTATTAATGGTATCGGTAGTGTACGTTAATGCGCGATCGGCAGTATCAAGCTGCGCATGAGTAACCTGCTTAGTTACATCTTCACGAAGCTTTTGCTGATCTTGCCTAACTGCTTTTAGCTCATCTAATATGTAACGCTCCATTAGCGGCTTATACATAGGCTCTTTGAGTTGTTGAAGAGCTTGTTGCTCTTGTTGTGCTGTAGGTGAAGCTGGTTGCTTTTCAGCAGAGTTCACTATGCCTGAAAACAAAGTTAAACAAACAAAAAGTACAGATAGGTAATAACGCATTGGTACGCCTAATTAAATTAATTACTGTAATAACTTTAACATGCAGGGCTTAATGGCACTAGGGCGTGTTGTTCTTTGTGGATTAAAATTGACCTAATTTAGGTAGGAGCAATAGTTGTAAAATTTATTTAGCCTAGTGAGCTTAGCAATAATAGGGTAAAGCGTGAGCATATTACCCATGCTCAGGTAATTTGAGTAAAAATAGGCAAAAAAAAACCAGCTCAAGGTGAGCTGGCAAAAACTGCTTAAAACAACAATATGTCGTAGGGATTCACAGGAGAACAACTTCATACTAACTGAATCTTTATGAACAAATACTTAATTCAATTCAACTAGTTAAAAATATAAGAATACTCAAAGTATTCGGTTTATAAAGTAAAGGTGCATTGGGCTTAAGTAATGCACCTTTATCATTATAACTATCTAACTACAATTTCATGGTGAAGGGGGGTATTCCAATGTGCGCTTTAGTAAACTAAAGCCACTTTCAAACCCTTCACATACCATTACGCCGAAATTTTTCAATTCGATCACAGGTCTAGTAAAAAGATTAAGGTTAATTCACCGATTTTGTATTTTATTTTGCGTAATACTTTATATGAGCGCCATCTGACTTTTTTACTATTATTTTAAACGCGACTTTAAGCCTATTGTTAAGTACATCATTAACGTAAGGGCAATCAAAAATATAAATTGGAGCAATCGTTTTAAATAGTATGTTGAGGCTGGCGTAGCATAATTTATACGCCTATATTAAGGATACGTAAGCACTTAGGTAGGCACGCTGAGTAAAAAGTAAGCCTATTAAATAAAAATAACCGTTACTTTTTAAAGAGTTATAAACACATAAGCAATAATACTGATTGATTAAGTATTTTACTTTTCTATTTTAAGGATTTCACAATGAGCAAGCCAACAGCGGGTAAATGCCCTGTTATGCACGGTAGTAATTCAGTTGTTTCTAAAGTAAACACCGATTGGTGGCCAAACACACTCAACTTAGACATTCTTCATCAACACGATACTAAATCAAATCCATACGGTACTAATTTTAACTACGCAGAAGCATTTGAATCTCTAGATTTAGACGAAGTTAAAGCCGACTTAAAAACCTTTATGACCGACAGCCAAGATTGGTGGCCTGCCGATTGGGGCCATTACGGTGGTTTAATGATTCGTATGGCATGGCACTCAGCGGGTACGTACCGTTTATCTGATGGTCGCGGTGGCGCAAGTACCGGTAACCAACGTTTCTCGCCTTTAAATTCATGGCCAGATAACGCAAGCTTAGATAAAGCACGCAGACTTTTATGGCCACTTAAGAAAAAATACGGTAACAAACTTTCATGGGCCGATTTATTTATTCTTGCAGGTAACATGGCATACGAATCAATGGGTCTAAAAATTTATGGCTTTGCGGGCGGCCGTGAAGACATTTGGCATCCAGAAAAAGATATTTACTGGGGAGCTGAAAAAGAATGGTTAGCGCCTAGTGATGAACGCTACGACAATGTAGAAAAACCAGACACAATGGAAAATCCATTAGCCGCAGTACAAATGGGCCTAATTTACGTTAATCCTGAAGGTGTTAATGGTATACCAGATCCTCTTAAAACAGCGGCTCATGTACGTGAAACATTTGCACGCATGGCAATGGATGACGAAGAAACAGCAGCATTAACAGTGGGCGGCCATACAGTGGGTAAAACTCACGGTAATGGTAAAGCAGAGCATTTAGGCCCAGAGCCAGAAGCAGCAGACGTACACGAGCAAGGTTTAGGTTGGAACAGCACCAAAGAAGGCGGCTTTGGTCGTCATACTGTAACTTCAGGCCTTGAAGGCGCATGGACCACACACCCAACAACTTGGGATAACGGATACTGCCATTTACTTTTAAATTACGAATGGGAATTAACAAAAAGCCCAGCTGGCGCTCATCAGTGGGAACCTGTAAATATTAAAGAAGAAGACAAACCAGTAGATGTAGAAGATTCATCAATTCGTTTAAACCCAATGATGACCGATGCCGATATGGCCATGAAAGTGGACCCTGCGTACCGTAAAATTATTGAGCGTTTTTATAACGACTTTGAATACTTCTCTGATGTATTTGCACGCGCATGGTTTAAGCTAACTCACCGCGATTTAGGTCCTAAAGCATGTTACTTAGGTAAAGATGTACCAAGCGAAGACCTAATTTGGCAAGATCCAATTCCAGCAGTTGATTACACATTATCAGACGATGAAATCACAAGCTTAAAAGCACAGCTACTTGATTGCGGTGTAAGCGCGAGTGATTTAATAAATACAGCGTGGGATAGTGCGCGTACGTATCGTGGTTCTGATAAACGCGGTGGCGCAAATGGCGCACGTATTCGTCTAGCACCACAAAAAGATTGGCAAGGTAATGAGCCAGAGCGCTTAGCAAGTGTGCTTAGTGCCCTTGAAAAAGTACAAGCGGGTTTATCTAAGCCTGTAAGCATGGCCGATTTAATCGTTTTAGGTGGTACAGCGGCTGTTGAACAAGCGGCAAAACAAGCCGGTGTTGATGTAACAGTACCATTTGCACCAGGACGAGGAGACGCAACAGACGAAATGACTGATGCAGAATCGTTTGATGTACTAGAACCAATTCACGATGGCTTTAGAAACTGGCTGAAAAAAGATTACGCAGTATCAGCCGAAGAGTTATTACTAGAGCGCAGCCAATTAATGGGCTTAACAGCACCAGAAATGACTGCACTTATGGGCGGCATGCGTGTACTAGGCACAAACTACGCAGGCACTAAACATGGTGTATTTACCGATAATGTAGGCACGCTATCTACCGACTTTTTTGTAAACCTAACCGACATGGCCAACAACTGGAAGCCACTAGAGCCAGGTCTTTACAATATTGTTGAACGCAAAACAGGCACCATTAAATGGACTGCCACACGCGTAGATTTAGTGTTTGGTTCAAACTCTATTTTGCGTGCCCTAAGTGAGTTTTATGCACAAGACGATAATAAAGAACGTTTTGTACATGACTTTGTAAATGCATGGGTAAAAGTAATGAACGCAGACAGGTTCGATCTTAAATAATCTGTACGCTAAATAAAAACGGGGGAGTATTGAATACTCCCCCGTTTTTTATGCGTTTTAATTTCACGGCTAGATAAGCCCGCTTTTTTTTAAAGCAATAAAACTTATAAAAGTGCAAAAAGCTTTTGTAGTTGTGGCATATATTCGCTCACAAGTTCAAGGTTGTTTTCGCTTACTAAAGATTCTGTAGACTCCTCAGCAGCGCTTGATGACTTACCAAACGAACCCATTAATGAGCTAGCGCCTTTATCTTTAGCACTTTTCATACTTTGAAAACCGCCCATTACTTTATTAGCAGTTTCTTGATTATCAGCAGAAAGGCCCGACTTAAGATTTTCGATATAAGCCATTGATACTTCAGAACCTACAGTTACTAGCTGCTCTGGTGTAAAACCGTAACGGTTTGTCACACTCGCAAAGCTTTTGTATAGGTCTTGTTCTTTAATCATGCTTAATGCACTGTTAGCTAAAGAGCTTTGTTCGCCAACACTTTGATCTGCAGAACCACCTAGCATACTTGCTAAATCTAAGTCTTTTAACGACTCTTGGCTGCTTGCCCAGCTAGTCACAGCTGGCAGTGCTTTCATATAGCTTTGAAGTTGACCTTCGTTAATATCCTCTGCAAGGCTTGAGAAACTCATCGCTAATAAGCTAAGTGATACAAGTATTTTTTTCATTGAGCATTTCCTAGTATTAAAGTAGTGCCAATTAGAAACTAATAAGCAACACTTGCCAACACAAAATAAAATATTGGCTGATTTATAGTACAATTTATGAGAATTTATTTAAGTTCTAAGAATTTAGTTGATTCACCACAAGCTAATGTACTGATGATATAATGTATTTTTGACAAATAGAGCTGAACACAATGTTAACAATTTCAAATACTGTCACTATCGATGAATGGGAACTAGAGCTCACAGCTATTCGTTCGCAAGGTGCCGGTGGTCAAAATGTTAATAAAGTAGCAAGTGCAATTCATTTACGTTTTGACATTAACCGCTCTAAATTACCTGACTTCTACAAAGAACGCTTACTTGCCTTAAATGATACAAGAATTACCAAAGACGGCGTATTAATCATTAAAGCGCAAAGCCACCGTACCCAAGAGCTAAATCGAGAAGATGCCCTTAAGCGTTTAAAGGATTTAATTCTTAGTGCTACGGTAGTTAATAAAGCGCGTCGAGCCACCAAGCCCAGCCGTAATTCACAGCGAAAGCGCATGGACAAAAAAACCAAGCATGGGCAAAACAAAGCGCTACGCGGCAGCATAAAGTTTTAGCTTTAAATGGTATTAATAAAGTAGAGAAGGGGCTTGATGTTTACATGCATGCACTATTTTTACACCTTATTGCTTGTATAAAAATATAAGTGAGGGCTAGCCTCACTTATAATAACTATTAATATTTACTTAGCCATTTCTAAATCAGATTCTGCATCTGCCAACATTGCAAACTCTTCATCAGCGCTTTTAGCAACTAAGTGTTTTGAGCTGTAGCCAAAGTAATATACGGCGCCCACAATAAACAGCATCATAGTGTATAAAAATGCACGAGGGTCGAACGCATACACACCGGTTAATGCTATAAGCGAAAGCACTAAAGCAATACTTGAAGTTACTACACCACCAGGGGTTTTATACGGGCGAGGTAAATCAGGTTGTTTAACGCGTAGTAAAATATGGCTCAGCGCCATTAATGCATACGATACCGTTGCACCTACTACAGCCATTGCAAGTATTAAATCACCCTCGCCACTAAGTGATACTAAAAAACCAAATACGGCAGGTACAATCAACGCACGTGCTGGCACTTTGCGATTAGTCGTAATCGACAACGAACGCGATAAATATCCGGCTCTAGATAAAGCAAACACTAAGCGACTATAACCATAAATAATAGAGAAAAACGAAGCAACTAAACCCGCAAGCCCTAATATATTTACTACAGTTGCTAAGCCCTCACTACCCGATGCATTTAATGCATCAACCAAAGGTACAGCACTTGCGCCCATTGCAGCAGCACCGCCAGCGCCAGGCACTAAAACAACAACTAAAAAAGCAGTAAATAACAAAAAGATCATTGCACCAATAATGCCTTTTGGCACATCTTTAGCGGGATCTTTTGCCTCTTCTGCAGCAAGCGGTACACCTTCCACCGCTAAAAATAACCACATGGCAAACGGTAATGCAGCCCAAACCCCGTACCAACCTAAAGGTAAAAACTCACTGGCTCCCACTGCATCGGTTACGGGGACGTCAAATAAGCGTGATGCATCAAAATTTGTAATTAAAACAAAAGCCGTTGCAATAATAGCTAATACTGCTAAACCACTTATTACCATCATTACTTTAAGTGCTTCTCCTACGCCTGCTAAATGAATTCCCACAAATAGTAAGTAAAATAATGCATATACCCATGGTCCATTAAATCCGGTGAGGGCTTCAACTGCAGAGCCTATAAAAATAACAATAGCAGCGGGTGCTAAGGCGTATTCAATTAATACCGCAAGCCCGGTTAAATAGCCTCCCGCAGGCCCCATAGCTTGGCGCGCAAAACTATAACCACCGCCTGCTGCAGGTATTGCAGCTGACATTTCAGCAAGCGACAATACCAGCGCTAAATACATAACTGCCATTAACACTGCAGCAATGGCAAAGCCACCCCAACCCGCTTCGGCAATACCAAAGTTCCAACCTGCAAAGTCACCCGATATTACATACGACACACCCAAACCTGCGAGTAATAACCACCCCGCAGTACCTCGTTTTAACTGCCTTTTAGCAAGGTACTCTGTATTATTAGTAGACATAACCCTTCTCCGTTGATGTTTAGTTTTTATTGTTTTATTTCACGTGTTTCTAATTAAAATTACTCAGCAATTAAAAAGTTAGTGGTTGAAACCTGATGCTCAATTACATCGTCTTGTGTACGGTCTTTTAAATTAACCCCAGTTAGTTTTAGTTTTTTAGCTTCACGTAATAAGTACAGCGCACGCCTAGCCGCTTCTGTATAAGGTAGGCCTGCTGGGCGAATATTCGATATGCAATTACGACATGCATCGTTAAGTCCTGTTTTAGGCTCCCATGTTAAATACAAGCCAAGGCTATCTGGCGAACTAAGTCCTGGGCGCTCTCCTATTAACACCATAACCACCTGCGCATTTAGCAACTCACCTATATCGTCGCCAATTGCTACTCGACCTTGTTCAACCAAAGTAATGGGGGCAATTTTAAATGGCTTGTCTGTTGTAAGGTGCGCTAATAGCTCTGTTATAAATGGGCATGCATTTTTTTGTACCGCCAACGAGGAGAGTCCATCAACCACTACAATCGCTAAATCGTATTTAGCCTGCGTAGTGTGCTTTTGTTTATTCATATAGCTGAGAAGTATTTGCCTACCATTTTCATCAAGCTTGCGGCCTAAATCGGGTCGCTGAAGGTAAGTAACCCTGTCAACAGCTTGGCTGTGTAAATGCAGGGGAGGGGCAACTTCTTTTAACGCGTTAATACTGCCTAGTTGCTCAGTCATTTCGTTAATATCAAGCGGAAAACTCACCGCATCGCGCGCTTGTGCGTGAGATAGCTGAAAAGCCAGCATTTCTGAGGTTGGCAAACTTATACCCGCACGCCCAAGACCAATACGCGCGTCGGTAAAACGGCGTAAATCACTCCAAGGGTTATGCACTACATTACCGTTATTTTTATGCTCGTTTACTGAGTCATCTAAAGGAGTGCTCTGTTTTGAACGTGATTTCATGAGTCACCTCCAGTAATTGCACCCAGAGGTTTAGCAAAAGCGGGAGGCAAGGTATCTGAAAGTGTAATATCGGTAGTGCTCTGCATTATTTTCATTTTGCTTAGCCATGCTTCAAACTCGGGGGCAGGTCTAGAGCCAAGTACACGGCGAACATATAATGCATCATGAAAAGACGTAGTTTGGTAATTAAGCATAATATCGTCAGAGCCAGGTATTCCCATTACAAACGAGCAACCAGCAACACCTAATAGCGTAAGCAAGTTATCCATATCGTTTTGATCAGCCTCTGCATGATTGGTGTAACACACATCACATCCCATCGGTATGCCTAGTAACTTAGCGCAAAAGTGATCCTCAAGTCCTGCTCGGGTAATTTCTTTACCATCAAACAAATATTCAGGGCCAATAAACCCCACCACGGTATTTACCAGTAACGGGTTAAACTTACGAGCAACGGCATAAGCGCGAGCTTCACACGTTTGCTGATCAAGCTCATGATGCGCATTTGCTGAAAGCGAACTGCCTTGCCCAGTTTCAAAATACATTACATTATTGCCAACAGTGCCACGCTTTAAACTCAAAGCGGCATCTTGCGCTTCAGCCAAGGTATTTAAATTAAAACCAAAACTTGAATTAGTAGCCTCTGTGCCACCAATCGACTGAAATACTAAATCAACTGGTGCGCCAGCTTCTATACATTCAATGGTGTTAGTAACATGGGTGAGTACGCAACTTTGGGTTGGTATGGCGTACTTTTGAATAACATCATCCATTAACGTCATTAATTTAATGGCTTGGGCAACGTTATCGGTTGCTGGGTTTATACCTATTACTGCATCGCCATTACCGTATAGCAAACCATCAAGCATGCACGCAGCAATACCATTAATATCGTCAGTTGGGTGATTTGGTTGTAAACGTGTAGATAAATGCCCGGGGAGGCCAATAGTATTTCTAAAAGCACTCGTAACATGGCACTTTTTAGCAATTAATATGAGATCTTGATTGCGCATTATTTTGCTAACTGCAGCAGCCATTTCCGGCGTAATACCTTGCCTTATACTTGCAAGTACAGCAGGTGTTGCAAAGTCACTTAAAAGCCAATTACGAAAATCGCCTACGGTTAAATGTGCAATAGCCATAAAGGCATTTGCATCGTGCTCGTCAATAATTAAGCGTGTAATTTCGTCATCTTCGTAGGGAATAAGTACCTCATTTAAAAATGTTTTAAGAGGTACATCGGCCAATGTCATTTGTGCCACAGCACGTTCTTGTGCTGATTGTGCAATTACGCCCGCTAAGCGATCACCCGAACGCTGCGGTGTAGCTTTAGCCATTAATTGGGCTAAGTTCTTGAATTTATAAGTATGTGTACCTAAAGTGTAACCGTACGCTTGCCCCATGATTTACTCCACATAACTAATATGATCAACCTTGGTATAGGTTTTGCTGCATCTTTAGCTATAAATCAATATTGAATAGTTACAAGACAGCTTATTTTGTACCAAGTAACTATCGAATTTCGGCAAAAGATTATTTATTAATCCAATTCAATTGGTTACACACGCAAAGCGGTGTTAACTTAAGCATAATGAAAGTGTAACGATAAAGAGCATCCCCGATATGGCGCAGCAAAGTAGCTTTAACGCACCACTAAAGAGCAAGGTGCAAACACACGATATAGACGAGCAAGCGCATAGCCTTACTCAATGGCAGCAAAAATACGATCAAATGAGCGACGGCAGCTTTTATGGTTGTATTGAAGAAACGGATTACGCCAATATTCATGTGTTTAAAGAATACACTGAGCGAGCGCTTCGTCAGCAATGTAACATAGCCCCTAATTCGGTTTGGCTTGGCATTCCTTGTCAGTCACAGCAAAGTAAAATTAATGGTTTAAGTGTGGCAAGTAATCAATTTATGTGCCGTACAAGTGATAACGACTTTGAGTTGATAACCCCTGAGCAATTTAATATTTATGGTTTGGTAATCGATTGGAACTCAATTGAATATATGGCGCAGCTTCAAGGCGTAACATTGAAAAACCTGGCATCTGCACAATCAGCTCGCTTATCGGTGAGCAACTCATCTTTGCAAACGGCAAGACAAATAATTAATAGCATGGTTATAGGCAAGGGCTTTGGACTTAGAACCGAATCACAGCAAGATATGCTAAACATGTTGGCACTAAACTTATTACAAGCAGACAATCCGCAGCAAAATATTGCGCCAAGTTATAAACACCGAAAAGCCGTAGTAGATAAGGTAAAAGATTACGTGGCCACAAATCCACAAAACCCAATAACCATAACTGAGCTGTGCGAGCTTTCCTTTGTAAGTAGGCGCACACTTCAGTATAGCTTTGAGAGTATTTTAGGAATTAACCCTTTGCGGTTTTTACGTTTAACCCGCTTAAATAATGTAAGGCGGGAGCTAAAAAAACCAAACCAAGATAAGCCCATTTCAGTAATAGCTGCCAATTGGGGATTTTGGCATGCGGGACAATTTGCTAAAGATTACACGCAACTATTTGGTGAAAACCCATCACAGACAGTTAAAAATAATAGTTTTAAAGGTTAAAAACTACACTTCTAACGTGAGTGAAAACACCTGTAGACGCGCAGCTTGCTGGCGTTTAAAAGCATCGCTTTTACATTTAGTCGGATGCATTAGTAACAAGTAACTTAATCACCACCGAAAAGTGAAGGAGAAAACAATGAGCAGTGACTAACCATTACTCTTGTTTTCTCTGTGTAGCGCACAGCACCTCGGTGGTGAAATATCATATAACTTAAACAAATGGACTTTGTCTTCTCATTTACTCCTCTTTTTCTTCTCTTTGTGCATTCATATTTTTAAGGGCTGTTATTCACAAAGAGGTTTAGAGGCGCTGCGCTTCTAGAGGATAGCTTGCGAGTTAAAATAATAAAGAACTAAAAGTAAAAGCGAGGTATAAAACCTCACCTACATCGTGCAAACCCATCACAAACAGAAAAAATAAAAGTCTTAAAGGTTAGAAATTACACTTCTAACTTGAGTATAAGCACCTGTAGACGCGCAGCTTGCTGGCGTTTAAAAGCACCGCTTTTACATTCAGTCGGATGCATTAGTAAACAAGTCACCTTCTACAGACCATACTCTAACTTGAGTATAAGCACCTGTAGACGCGCAGCTTGCTGGCGTTTAAAAGCACCGCTTTTACATTTAGTCGGATGCATTAGTAACAAGTAACTTAATCACCACCGAGAAGTGAAGGAGAAAACAAGGAGCAGTGACTAACATTACTCGTGTTTTCTCTGTGTAGCGCACAGCGCCTCGGTGTTGAAATATCATATGACTTAAAAAAATGGACTTTGTCTGCTCATTTGCTCCTCTTTTTCTTCTCTTTGTGCATTCATATTTTAAGGGCTGTTATTCACAAAGAGGTTTAGAGACGCTGAGCTTTTAGAGGGTAGCTAGGGAGTTAAAATAATAAAGAACTAAAAGTAAAAGCGAGCTATAAAACCTCACCTACATCGTGCAAACACCGAACCCGTAGGTGCGAATTTATTTCGCGCTTATGTAACGTGGCTTAAATGCTTTAAAGTAAAAGCGAGGTATAAAACCTCGCTTATTATATTCAAAAGCCCTATTTGATCGGTGCTATTTAAGCCGCGATTAAATAGGACTCTTGTCCTGAATGCTTGTTGTTGCGTTTAAACGAACCTTTGCCTTTTTTAGCTTTAACCACTTGTGGTTTAAATAATTTAGAGGTGACCATTGCCGCTAGTGCATTGTGGTTTATAACGCCTCGTCCTGTGTCTACCGCGCTGGTGTTTGCGGTTTTTGTTTTAGATTTTTTAGTCATATATTTCCTATCAACTAATGGTTATTTTAAGTTAAATAATAAAGAGGCTTTTATATTGGCCTATTTAAGAGATGGCGATTGTAGGCTTAATTTTCAACCGCGCAAGTGTTTTTAATGCCCAACAGGTAGTTTTTTAATAATAAAAAAGCATAAAAAAAGCGCAGTTAATAACTGCGCTTATAATTACTTAGTTTACTTTATAAATTAAAAACTAAAACTTACTTTTGCGTAATACGTTCTGCCGTCAAAGCCGTATGGCAATGCGCGTACAGGATATTTAAATGCGCCGTTGGTGATAAAATTAAGTACTTCGTCATCACCTAATTCGTCTGGTGTTTCGTCAAATACGTTATCGGCACCTACCGAAAGCGCAAACATGTCATTAATTTGGTAACTAACATTTAAATCAACTAACACAGCAGACTCAACCGTACTTGTTGGTTTAAATGACCCCGTAGGCGAAAGCTCACCTGGTAATGAAATATGGTCGTTACCAAAGTATTTTACATCTGTTTCGCCAAAGTAGTTAAAGCGAATGGTTGATGTGTAGGCATCGCGTTCGTAGTCAAACGTAAGCGTTGCACGCTCACTTGGTTGTCCGTCGGTAAAAAAGCTACGTTGTAAATCATCAAAAGCAACCGCTTCAGGAATACCGTTTTCTGCATTTACGCTGTCAATTTTAGTATCGTTTAGGTTACCTGCAAAGGTTACTCCTAAATTACCGCCTTCGACTTCAGTGCGGTACGATGCAATAATATCAACACCTTGCGTAGTAGAATCAACCGAATTTGAGAAGTAGTTAGCTTGCACTGCACCAGTTGCTTGTAGCGCTGCAACAGCTTCTGAGCTAAACGATACATCGTCAGCCGAAAGCAAGCTGCCAAGCGTTATACGGTCTTCAATTTCTACACGGTAAAAATCAACCGTTAACGAAAGCTCGCTTGTTACATCGTAAACAAAACCTGCGCTGTAGTTTGTTGAAGTTTCAAGCTCTAAGCTATCTACGCCTAACGCACTTGGGAAAGCGGTCCCTGTGTTTGCTGTGAACGACTGCGTTAATGTGCCGTCTGAGCCTAAGTTAGTTGTAAAGGCTGTATAACCACTTTGTTGAAGTGATGGTGCTCTAAAACCAGTAGATACCGCACCACGTACAGCAAAGTCATCTGAAAATTCATAACGTGTTGCTAATTTACCAATTAAATCATCCCCAGCATCTGAGAAATCTTCATAGCGTAGCGCACCACTGACGTTCCATGCATCGGTGATCATAGTTTCTACGTCTACATAAACTGCGTAGCTGTTACGGTCGCTGTCGTTAGCCGCTTCAGGGCGAAGGCCGTTATAAGCTTGAAAACCACACTGTGCAAATTGATCCGGATCGTTTACTGATGGGTACGAGGTATCCATATTTGCTAACCCACACGCGTATGATGCTTCATCGCCAGGTACTATTTCGTAGTTTTCTTTACGGTATTCGGCGCCTACTGTTACATATAAAGGCTCACTACGGCCAATATCTACAATACCGTTTACATCAAGGTTAACCGTTGTTTGATCGAATCTAAAACCACCTGAGTAACCGCCAGTAGGGCCTGAGTTTGCTGCAATGTCGGCATCGCTTGCATCTGGGTTATTAAATAAATATTCAGCCGCGTAAGAAGCATTTAATGTATTGCGTGATGTAAAATCGTATTGGTTTTCACCATAAACAGCCGATACATCGTAAGTCCAGTCTGTGTTTATATCGCCTTTAAACCCAAGCGCTACTGAAATATCTTGTGCTTCGTTATATATGCGCGGTAAAAAACCATCGCTGTATACTTGTGTTACGTTTTTAGACGCTTCGTTAAAGTTACGGTAAAAACCATTACCCAGCGCCGTGCGCTCAGAGTAGCCACCAAACGAGTAAAGCTCGCCGTCGCCCACTGGTAATGCCATGTTGTAAAATAACGACGTAAATTCACTTTCTGAGTTACCTTGGCCCCAGCGTACATCTTCACTTAGTGTACCTGGTTCAACATTAAGCGAACCACCCGTATCGCGCTCTGCGCGGTTAGTGCCGTCGGCATCACGGTACTCAAGCGATAGGTTAATAAAGCCGCCTTCGTTACCTAATTCAAAACCACGGTTTAAACCTGCTGAAATAGTGTCGCCGTCACCTTCACTTGTGCCGCCGTATTGTACAAAACCCGTTGTAATACCGGTTGAGTTATTAAGAGATAAGTTAATAACACCTGCAATCGCGTCAGAGCCATACTGCGCTGCAGCGCCGTCGCGTAATACTTCAACGCCTTTAAGCGCTGTTAGCGGAATGGCATTCATATCAGTACCCGCAGCGCCTGCGCCTACTGTACCGTTAAGGCCAAAAATTGATTGGTTATGACGACGTTTACCATTTACTAACACAAGAGTTTGATCTGGCTGTAAACCACGAAGTGTTGCGGGTCTAAATAAATCTGAACCGTCTGATACTTGTGTACGCGAAAAGTTAAATGAAGGCGCTGTCGCTTGAAGGCTTTGGCCTAATTCGGTAAAACCACCTTTAGTTAAATCATCTGCGTCAATTAAATCAATAGGAGAAGAAGACTCTGTAGAGGTGCGGTTAGATACACGCGATCCTAATACAGATATTTGCTCTATGTTTTTAGCAGCTTGCACTGGTGCTTCTTCAGCGTTAACAATGCTTGGTGCGCTAAACGCGAAAGCAACGGCTACAGCAAGTGTGTTTAAACGGTATGTTGACATAGTGACGACCCTGTTTTTTTGTATTCTTAATAATATGTGTGTGGTTATGATGCTCATAACCTGTTGCAAACATCCTAGCAACATATGCAAACAAAAAGAAATGAAAAAAACTAAATATTTGGTCTAAGTATGCAAATAAACTTCAAGATAAGAAAAAACCACATCAAATCGGTTAAAATACGCGCTAAGAAGGGATTAAACATCAAAAAATAGAATGTTTAACACTTTATTTACAATGTGGTTTTGTTCGTTATTTTACACTTTTAAAGGTAATAGGCAGCGAATGGTCGTACCTGTGCCTAATATACTGTTAACTTCTATTTTTCCACCGTGATCGCTCACCATAGCGTATACAAGTGTCATACCCATACCGGTGCCTTTTCCAACTTCTTTTGTTGTGTAAAAAGGGTCAAACATATGCGCTATTGTGTCTTCATTCATGCCACAACCGTTATCTTTTATTTCAATACAAATATTTGTGTTGAGTTCAAAAATATTGACTTCAATAATGCAGCCTTTTTCTAAATCTAATTCGCAAGCTTGCCAAGCATTCATTAAAAGATTTACAAAAATCTGATTAATTGACGATAAATTGCACCAAATGAGTGGTAGGGGTTCAAACCGCGTTTTTATTTCGCATAATTTAAGTTTGCTACTCAATAACCTTAAAGCATTATTAGCACCCGTTGTTACATCGGCTAATTGTTTATCTTGAGAAGAGGTGGGGTGGGCAAAGTTTAATAAGTCATGCACTATTTGTTTTATACGTTTAAGTCCTTCAACGCTGTCGTTAATTTGTCCCTGCAAATTGTTATAAATCCACGCGTACGGATACTGTAAATTTAGTATGTCGATTTCGTGTTTAAAACGGCTCTCTTTAATTTCGTTATTTAAATATTGTTCGTTAAGTTTTAGCAGCGCTACAAGTAAAGGGCTTGCGTTTTGTAGGCTCTCTACGTTACTCATTGCATAGGCAAGTGGGGTATTTATTTCGTGGGCAACGCCTGCGCTCAGTGTACCTAAGGTTGCCATTTTTTCTGTTTGCACAAACAGCATTTGTTGGTGTTCTAAGTCGGCTACTTTTTTTTGTAGTTCATTATTTATGGCAACTAAAACGCTACTTTTATCTTTGAGTAATTGCTCTGCAGCTAAGCGCAGCTTTTGTTCGTTTAAAAAAGCACGTTCAAAATTACCATCTGATCCATCCATTCCCTTCATCCATATAGATAACTTTATACATAACGTTTAGTCGTCTGTATGCAAATTTGCAACTTTAGTGCAGCCAAGGCCTAATATTATGCATGAGTAATTATCCACTTATTGCTAATAACTCCATTATGTAAATACCACTTAATATAAAAGGTAGGCACAAACACACCATAGAGTATTTTTTTAAGCTATTATTTAACCAGAAGTAATTTAAAGGCGACTCAATGACTCAAGTAACACCAAGCACACCAATAAATCAGGTTGATGTACTTTGCATTGATGATGATGAAATAGTACTACGCACGTTAACACGGCTACTTGAAGTAAATGGCCTGTCGGTTATTGTTTGCGATAACCCGCAAAGTGCACTAACGCTTTTTAAAAATCATGAGTTTGGTTTAATTATTAGCGATATGCGTATGCCGGTAATGAACGGTGCCGAGTTTTTAGAAAAAGCGCGTGCGCTGGCGCCCGACACCCAACGCATTTTATTAACCGGTTACGCCGACATACAAACCACCTTAGCGGCTGTTAACCAGGGCCAGATAAATGGTTATATTCAAAAGCCTTGGCAAAACGATTTATTACTTCGTAGCATTAGAGATAGCCTAGAGAAATTTGCACTAAAAAAACAAAATCAAAAATTAGAGGCACAAGTTAAAGCGCAAAACCAAGAGTTGCTAGAGCTTAATAACTCGCTTGAGCAACGAGTAGAAAAACGCACCTTACAAATCAAACAGGTTTTAAAAAAGCTTGAAGACGCCAACGAGCGCGAAAAACAAGAGCATAAATCGACCGTAGAGCTGCTATATAATTTTGTTAACGCAAACCCTTACCTAGATGGCAACAAAGCACAAAATATTGCTAATACCTGCACACAAATAGCACTTTACTTAAACTTGTCGCAAAAAAGCATTGATCTTGCCCCTATGGCTGGTTACTTGGCGCAAATAGGCTTGCTTGCTATGGATCCTGATCTTTATAAAAAACCAGTTAACCGCTTAAACGAGCAACAACGCAAAACCTTTTATACTCACCCAAGTACTGCACAATTAATGTTAATGCCAGCAATACATTTACATGACTTGTCGGATGCTATTTATTATCAGTTTGAGCGCTTTAACGGAAACGGAATGCCCAAAGGCCTTGCCGGAAACGACATACCAATAGGCGCTATGGTGCTAGGTTTAGCGCGCGACTATTGGGACGCGTTTGACCAGAGCAATGCTAGTGATGAAAAGCAGCGCCACGATGACGCACTCGAAAGTGTAAAACTTTATAGTGGATCGTTTTATCATCCTAAAATTGTACGTGCACTTGAAGCAAGCCATGCAAAACTACACGAACAAAAAAGTTCAGCAGGATCAGTGCTAATTTGTAACGCCCATGAACTCAAAGAGCAAATGGTACTGGGGCATGCTCTACACAGCCATACGGGCATAATGTTGCTGCCTAAGGGTCATGTATTTAGCCGTAAATCGATAGAAAAACTCCAACAGCTAGAATCGAAAAAACCAACCCCGTTCAGAATAATGGTGAAAACTGCTAAATGATTGATCTAAACCGCAGTTTTTTTCGTTACAATGTGCATAAAATAGATTATTGAATTTGCTTGAAGGAGCACTCTGTGTCGCGATTTTCTGCGGTTACTGACAACCCCCATGATGGGCGTTTTAACCAAAAAACGGGAATACTGCTAACTAACTTAGGCAGCCCTGATGCACCAACAGCGGCTGCGCTTCGTACATATTTACGCGAATTTTTATCAGATCCACGCATTGTAGAAATACCACGCTTGGTATGGATGATAATTTTACATGGCATTATTTTACGCGTACGCCCAAAACGTTCGGCTAAATTATACGAGAGTATATGGACCGAAAACGGCTCACCACTTACTCACATTACTCGCCAGCAAAGTGTAAAGTTAAATACCTTATTAAAAGAGCAAGGTTATACCAATACTGAAGTAGTAATGGCAATGCGTTATGGCAACCCTTCAATAGAGGCAGGCCTTGAAGAGCTTCGTGATAAAGGCTTAACGCGTATAATTATTTTACCAATGTACCCGCAATATTCTAGCCCAACTACGGGTTCTACGTTTGATGCTGTATCGAGCGTACTGCGTAAATGGCGCTGGGTGCCAGAACTACATTTTATAAATGGCTATCATAAAAACACCCGTTACATTGAGTCGCTTGCTAATAGTATTAGTGAGGATTTAGAAGCGAATGGTATGCCACAAAAAATTGTTTTTTCGTATCACGGTATGCCTAAATTGTTTTTAGAGCGTGGCGATCCGTACCATTGCCTATGTTTACAAACCACGCGTTTAGTTGTCGAAAAACTAGGCCTTGATAAAGACAAAGTAATTAGTACTTTTCAAAGTCGATTTGGTAAAGCAGAGTGGTTAAAGCCTTATACCGACGCAACCCTTGCAGCCTTACCTGATGAAGGTATTACCGATGTAGCTATTATAAGTCCTGCTTTTAGCGCCGACTGCCTAGAAACACTTGAAGAGCTAGAAGGTGAAAACCGTGAAATATTCGAAAACGCAGGCGGCGAAAAATACCGTTACATAGCGGCACTAAACGACAGAGACGACCATATAGAAGCTGTGTTTGATGTTATAAAACCTATGTTGTAACCCAAGCTTACTAAAGCTAAATATATTTCGCATTAAGCGGTGTTAAAATTAACACCGCTTTTTTTGTTTTTAGGGCTTTTAAAATTTTGTTGTAGAGGGGCAGCCATGGCAGCATGTAAAAACGTAGTTTTTAGGTGAGTAAATAATCAAAAGCTGTGCTTCTCGTGCAAGAAAGTGCTCTACAAGTCATACTCTTAAACTTTAGTATAAACACCTGTAGACGTGCAGCTTGCTGGCGTTTAAAAGCAACGCTTTTACAAAATTGTTAAGCTACATATGTATCAAAGCCTATACACAAAACAGGGAGAAGCTACGCTTCTAACGTGAGCAAGCTCTACATCTACAAAACAACGTATTACGTCAAATTAGATACAATTTTTACCGTAGACGCGCAGCTTTTTGGCGAGTAAAAACGTAGTTTTTTAATAGTAATTAAAATAAATAAAAATGTACGTTTGAGGGGAGGCAATACCTAAGCAACAGCACTTAAACGCTATCGCTTAAAGTATAAATCAATCGCTTTTGTGAGGAGCTCGTCGAGTTGTTCTTCAAATTCTTCAATATTAATATCAAAGTGCTTTAAGTAAGCCCGAGCCTGAGCAAGTGATAAATTACGGCTGTTAACGCTGTATTGTCGCTCGTCTATGGTTTTATCGTAACGTGGTAAAAATACAAATTGGCCATAAAAGGGGGATTTAATATGCTTGTTTGCAAAACGACAAAAATCTTCAATATGCTCAGCACCCTTAGGTCCAAGGCAACCTGGCTCAATGCGATACATTAAGCGAATTTTTTTGTCGTCATTTATTTGCATTTAAAGCCTTTATCTAAAAAACAGTACGCGTACTATTTTCCCATCTTTAATTTGATAACTCGAAATAAGCTCTGAGCGTTTATCAACTACGTTTTCGTCAGTTGAACAAGTTTCTGAAAGTTCGTGATCAATCACTATATCACCGTGCACTATGCGCTTAATTGGTGATGAGTGAATACACTTTAACTTTTTAAACATTAGCCCATAACGTTCTATTAGTTTTTCTTTACCTTTAAATAATAGCTCATTAGGGAAAATATAAAACTCAACATCTTCGGCATATACACGAAGAAACTCTTCAATGTTACGTGCGTTATATGCTTTAACTAGCTGCTCTACCACAGCAAGTGATTCGCGCGATTGTTTAGCTTTAGTTTGCTGCTTAACTGTAAGTGCTTCTTTTGCTTGCGTTACTGCTTTTTCAGCTTCGGCTACAGCCACTGCTTTTTCTATTTTATTTTTAGGCTTTTCAGCAGGTTTAATTTGCTCGTTACCTAATACTTTTGAATCGTCTGGTTTAGTCGCATCAATTGTTGGCTTTTTAAGCTCTGGCGCTTTGTATTCAAGCGTATTTACTTTGTCGTCAGTGTTGGTTTGAGTTACTGATTGCTCATTTTCAACTTTTGGCTTTTCAACGCTTGTTTGAGCTTCAACTTGCGGCTCTTTTTGCTCAGGCTCGCTTTGCTCTGCAGCATAAGTAATTAGCGCAACGGTAGTGACTAATGAGGCTAAAATAATAGATAACGGTTTCATAACTTTCCTAAAATGAACACTAAATACGTGTAATACCAATTACATTAAATAGGCGATCTATTATAGCGTTAAAAAATAGCGCAATAACAACGCGAAAATTGTGACATATAGTTGTTCTATATGAATAATTTTTAACGCAGTTAGTGAGTTATTTAATGCGATAGAATGATCATATTTTTGATAAAATTAGTATAAGGGTGCAACATAGCAAATTTTAACGTTATCGGGTAGTTAATACCACCACTGAAGCCTACCAGTACTGCTCTACGGTAATATTGCCGGGGTTTTTACGGCGGTTACGCGTAAAGTTTTTATCGAGAAGTAGCGCGGTTGTGTCTTTTACCATTTGTGGATTTCCGCAAATCATAAATTGCGCGTTACTAGGCTCAGGGTTTAATTTTACATATTCAAACAAGCGGTTGCTCTCAATTGCGTTAGTAATTCGCCCACTTAAGCCTTGTAATGGCTCCTCTCTACTTACAACCGGAATATAGTTGAGTTGTGCTGGGTACACTCTTAATAGCTCGTTAATAAGTGCCTGATAGCTTAAGTCGTTATTAAACCGTACGCCATGCACTAAATTTATAGTTTTGTATTTTTTCCATACATCGGGCTGTTGTAATATCGATAAAAAAGGGCCTATGGCAGTGCCAGTCCCTAACATCCAAAGCTGATCACTTTGTGGTATTTCATCAAGGGTAAAAAAGCCGGTTGCGTGTTGTTCTATTAATACTGTGTCGCCAGGTTGTAAGGTAGCTAAACGAGGAGAAAGCAAACCGTCAATTACGTTAATAAGATAAAATTCGAGATCGGGGTTTTCAGGGGCATTCACATATGAATAAGCCCGAGCAATACGTTTGTCGCCATCCATTATTGAAAGCTTTGTAAATTGACCAGCTTTAAACGGCTCTACGTTTGCATTAACGGTTAAGCTAAAGAGTGTTTCGCTCCACCACGTGACATTTTTTACTGTTGCTTCAACCCAATTAGACATAGTTACCTCTTGGTTTAGCTATTAAAGTTTTAAATAATTCACTCCATCAACATTAGCATTAAGTGACAAAGACTTACAGGAGAATATGACTAGATTTAAAGCAGTGATGTGTGCAGAATTTACCAATAAAATAATGTGAATAATTAGCATCTGCGATGCTGTACACGTAGAGCTTGGTCACGCGAGAAGCGCAGCTTCTAATTACTTAACTCATGATCACAAAGATAAACACAATCCCAAAATGGATATTCACCAACATCATTTACAAGCTCAGCGCGTAACGGATTTGAAATGATATAGCGTGCTTGGTTAATTAAATCATCTTCTGCTCTAAGCTGGTGCTCAAAATAGTTTTGTTGCCAAACTGGCCCTGTAGAGCAATTGAGCTTATTTATTTTCACAGTGGTAATGCTTTTATACTGCTTCATAACATCAGCAAGCGGTAAATCTTTCAATTGAAATAACCAATGAAGATGATCTGGCATTAAGGTATAACAAATTGTATGCACCTTATTTTGCATATAAACCAAGCCTCTTGTCGCAGTACATGCATTTTCAAAGTTCTTAAATAACGGAATTCTTTGTTTTGTGCATATTGTTACAGAGTAAAATTTATTTTTAGAAGAGTGGCGCCCAACTAATAATTTTTTAGAGGAGTACATAAAGGTTTTAATTTATTGGTTTTTATAAATATAGATAAAAAAGGGTGTTCAACAAGTTAAATTAAACCACAGCGTTAAGTTTCACGGTGGGCGTAAAGCTTGCTCACGCGAGAAGCGTAGCTTCTAATTACTCAATCACCCATTTTAAAAACTGCGTTTTTAAACGCCAGCAAGCTGCACGTCTACAAGTTAAATCAAACCGCAGTGTTAAATTTTGTGGTAGGCGTAAAGCTTGCTCACGCGAGAAGCGCAGCTTCTAATTACTCAATCACCCATTGTAAAAACTGCGTTTTTAAACGCCAGCAAGCTGCGCGTCTACAAGTTAAATCAAACCGCAGTGTTAAATTTTGTTGTAGGCGTAGAGCTTGCTCACGCGAGAAGCGCAGCTTCTAACTACTCAACCACCTATTGTAAAAACTGCGTTTTTAAACGCTAGCAAGCTGCGCGTCTACAGGGGTTATGGCCTCTAAAAATTTAACTATTCACCACACATAAAAAAACGGCGCTAAATTTAGCACCGTTTTTATAAGCAATAAGAAAAAATTTACGCTTTTTTCTCTTCACAACTTGCTAGGTATTCGTCAAACGTACCTTGGAAGTCGATTACTTTTTTATCTTTAATATCAATGATACGTGTAGCTAATGACGAAACAAACTCACGGTCATGGCTTACAAAAATAAGCGTACCTTGGAAATCTTTTAACGCGTTATTAAGCGCTTCAATGGCTTCCATATCCATGTGGTTAGTTGGTTCGTCCATAACAAGCACGTTAACGTCTTGCATCATTAACTTACCAAATAACAGGCGGTTTTTTTCACCACCAGAACAGTTACGCGCTTTTTTGTTTGAATCGTCAGCTGTAAACAACAAACGGCCTAGCATGCCACGAACCATTAAATCGTTGTGCTTAGCTGTACGCCATTGCGACATCCAATCAAATAACGTTAAATCGTTATCAAAATCTTTAGTGCTGTCTTGCGGGCAATAACCAAAGCTCGCATTTTCAGACCATTTAATTTCGCCTTCATTACTTTTAAGCTCGTCTACTAAACAGCGTAAAAATGTAGTTTTACCAACACCATTTTCGCCAATTACAGCAAGCTTAGCGCCAGCTTCAAGTAAAAAGTCGCCGCCGCTAAATAACGTTTCGCCATCAAAACCATGGCCAAGCTTATTAACTTCAAGCGCCTGACGATACATTTTTTTACCTTCGTCAAACGAAAGCGACGGGCTCATACGGCTTGAAGATTTAACTTCATCAAGCTTAATTTTATCCATTTTTTTAGCACGCGAACTTGCTTGCTTAGCTTTTGAAGCGTTAGCACCAAAACGGTTAACAAAGTCTTGTAGCTCGTCAATTTCAGCGCTCTTTTTAGCGTTTTCAGCTAAAAGTTGCTCGCGTTGTAAGCCCGCAGCTTCTAAAAATTTCTCATAGTTACCAGGGTAAATACGCAGCTCACCGTAATCAATATCGGCCATGTGTGTACATACCGAGTTTAAAAAGTGACGGTCATGCGAAATAATAATCATCGTACATTTACGTTTGTTAAGCTCGTTAGCAAGCCACGTAATTGTATGAATATCCAAGTTATTGGTAGGCTCATCAAGTAGTAAAATGTCAGGGTTTGCAAATAACGCCTGTGCTAAAAGCACACGTAGTTTCCAACCTGGGGCAACGTTTGCCATTAAACCGTAATGAAATTCTTTATCGATACCCGCTTCAAGCAAAATTTCTTCAGCGCGGCTTTCTGCCGTGTAACCGTCCATTTCAGCAAATACACTTTCAAGATCGGCAACTTTCATACCGTCTTCTTCGCTCATTTCTGGTAACGAGTAAATACGTTCGCGTTCTTGCTTTACTTTCCAAAGCTCCACGTCGCCCATAATTACCGCGTCTACAACGCTGTATTGCTCAAAAGCAAACTGGTCTTGGCTTAGGTTACCTACTTTTAACCCTGGAGTAATAGATACATTACCCGCACTTGGAACAAGCGCACCGCTTAAAATTTTCATGAAAGTCGACTTGCCGCAGCCGTTAGCGCCAATTAAACCGTAACGGTTACCGTTACCAAATTTAGCTGAAATGTTTTCAAACAACGGCTCTGCGCCAAACTGCATCGTAATATTTGCGGTGGAGATCAAAAAAGGTAATCCTAGATTAGTACTGACAGGAGTACGCTGCAGCAAAACGCCACAAACAAGAACCAGACAATAGGGTAAATTAGCTGGCGAATTATACAGATCAGCCACAACGAATGAAAGATAAAAGGCAGCTAATTTATAACCAAGTAAAAATAACGGCAATTCTCGGTTTTAAGTCACTATTTTTAACGTATGTAGCGTTGAATGTACTTACAGCCACAATGTAAATAATTACTAATGCCAAGCAATATTAAAGAGGGGGCGCCAAATAGCTAAGTTATTAGCTATGTTTTAATGCATAGGTTGGTAAATTGACTTTATAGCCGCCTCGTTTTTGGTAATTAACTGATTAACAGTCGCCACGTCATCAAGTGTTAGCGACTCCTTGCTTAGCATAAAGTGCACATTGTTAACGTTAATCGGTGTAATAGTTTTTACCTGCGAAATTGAGGAGTGTTTTTTCACAAAGTACTGCGCAACTACGGAGTCTTCAATAACATAGTCGATTCGTTTTTTATCTAACATGCTAAATCGATTATTTGCTTGAGCAGTAAGCACGACCTGTTTTGAATATTTGGTTTTGAGTTGTTCAAGCTCGTCACCAAAAAAGCTTCCTCGGTTAATACCTGCTGTAAAATCTTGACTAAAAAGATCAGCCAAGCTGGTTACATCAGCCGAATCTTTATGTTTATAAAGCAGCATTATTTCTTCGCGATAAGGCAAACTAAAGTGCGCATATTGAGCACGTTGCTCTGTATAACTTGCCGCGTAGGTTATATCTACTCGACCATTTTTAAGCTCAGCTTGAACACGCGAAAAACTCGGAAAATAAGTCCATTTAATACAAAATTTTGAATCTTTAAAAATAGCCCTAACAGCATCCACTTCTGTGCCTAAAAATGTATCACCTTGTTTTACAAGATAAGGCGGCCAATTAGTTTCGTTAGTGCCCATTACCAATGTTTTAGTACACGCAAGGGCGTTAAACTGAGTAAATAGCAGCGTTGTAAACGCTAAAAATAAAGTTTTCATTACGCTCCTACTATTCAAACAGCGCTTTTAGTGCTGTTTTGTTTTTATTTATGTGCTCATTAATTATTGCAAGCTCAGTAACCGACACCGTTTGTTTGCTAAACATTAAATAAATATCGTCTTTATTTACATGCTCAATGTCGGTTACTAATTTGATATTTGAGCCTTTTTTGCCAAAATAAGCACCCACTAACTCGTCTTCAATAGCAAAATCAATACGTTGTTTATTAAGCATTTCAAAGCGTTTACTGGTTGCACTGGTGTATTCAATCTGCTTTTTATATTTAGTTTTATATTGCTCAAACTCCTCGCCGTAATAGCTTCCAAAGTTAGCGCCAACAATAAAGCCTTGTTTAAAAATGTCTTCGAGGTTTTTAACACTATGCTGATTATTTTTGTTTTCGTATAAACGCATAACCTCAGTTCGGTAGTTATCACTAAAGTGCACATATTTAGCGCGCTCGTCTGTATAACTTGCAGCCCACCCTAAATCAATACGGCCGTATTTAAGCTCAATAAAAGCCCGCTTAGAATTTGGCAGTAACTTAACTTCAAAACAAAAAGGGGAGTCAGCAAATATAATGTTGAGTGCATCAACCTCCGAGCCTTGCAGCTTACCGTTAATGCCCATTACATAAGGCGGCCAAAAAGCATCGTGCGATGCCACGCTAAAGGTTCTTTCGCAAGCAAATACATTAAATGGAGCCGTAAACAGCAAACATAAAAATACGGTAATTAATTTATTCATTACGCCTCATAGTTATTATTTTGCTCATTATTACAACAGTATAAACCAGCTTTTGTATTTTAGCGGCACGGGTTTGTTTAAATATGTAAATAAGTCGTTAAAAATTTATTTAATGATAAAACAACCGAACTAGCGTTGTTGGTAACCTTATCTGTGGGTACACTAATAATAAATTTATACATAGCAGGGCACGTTATGTCGCCAACTAAAATTCGCAACAATGTTATAAAACTCAGTGAATTAAGCACTAAAAAACCAAACTACTATTTTATACAAGGTTATTTAATGGGGTTAGGTGTATTACCCCAAATGCTTCCCCCAAGCGAGTGGCAACCTGATTTATTTGGAGATATTAACCTTCAAAAAGAGAGCGAGATAAAATACCTCGAAAGCTTAATGGCGTTGTATAACCAAAGCATGGATAAAGTAATTCAAAACGAATTAAAAATGCCAGCAAAATGCAGCCTATCTAAGCAAGACTATCGGGATTCGCTAAAGCCGAACATGCCCCTACCAAGTTACTGTAAAGGGGTTTTACAGGCGCTTAAAAATATAAATAAACGTATGCTTGATGCAGGGCAAAAGCAGGCTCTTAATAACCTAAGCAGCGTTTTAAAAGCATTTTCTAATGAAAAAGCAGCAACAAAAGAATTTGGTGAATTTGCCCAATATAACGCCCAAGAATATAAACGTAATTATGTGTATTTTATGGCCGACGCTATTTTTGAACTTCGATTTAGTAACGACCTAACTTTAAGTGATGAAGATGAGGCTGAATTTAACAACAGCTTTTTAGACGAAGAACCAAATGAATTAGATGAGCTTGATGAATTACTTGAACTGGTACTTGCCGACACCGAGCTAAAAGCACTTGAGCCAATACAAATGTTGCTAGACATAATGGAAAGTGGGCTCATAACAAAGCAATTTATTAAAGACAACACTGGGCACTTTTGGGGCTTGCACGAAACCCGCCCTTATATGATGCTTCGCGCGCATCGAGCAAATATACACGCACTGCATGGTTATACCCAAAAAGCGCAGTCAGAACTCGAAGCGTTATTAACGCTAAACCCAAACGATAATCAAGCAAACCGCTTTTTATTAATGAACTGCCTAATCATCAATAAACAATGGGACAAGTTGGATGCTCTATTGGCCGACTTTGATTTTCAAGAACTACATGCAACAGCCAGCCGAGCGCTAAGTGCTTTTGTAAAGCATGGTGATTCAAAACCCGCTAACGATTACAAAAAAATGCTCCAGCAGCAAAATAAACACTTTATCAAAATACTCACAGGCCAAGAAAAACTAAAAGAACAACAGCCGCCATATTACAGCCCAGGCAGTAAAGAAGAAGTCGCTGTTTATCTTGATTCGTTAGGTAAGCAGGCTTGGATTTCGGTGCCTGCGAGTCTTTTTTGGTTGAGAAAAAAGTAACGAAAAACGTTTAGCGTGATTTATATCGCGCTCAGTGCTCAACATAAGCACTTAATAATAACAGCGTATTAATTTAAAAATTTCTACTTATTAAGCCTATATTTAATGCGCTTGTTCCTGTAGATTAAACAAATAATGAATGCAGTATTAACAGTATCTTAGCTGTTAAACGATTAGCCAAGGAGCGGTGAGTCTCGTGTCAAACACCACACTTACTTATTACAACCAAAATGCCAAAGCTTTTAGCGACTCAACACTTAACGTTGATATGTCGGCGCTTTATGCTGAGTTTTTACCGCACGTTGCACAGCACGGGAGTATTTTAGATGCCGGTTGTGGCAGTGCGCGCGATGCCGCATTTTTTAAAGCGCAGGGTTTCACTGTAAGTGCGTTTGATGCAAGCCCAGATCTGGCAGAGTTGGCAAGCAGTTACTTACAACAACCTGTAGCGGTTAAAACATTCCAAGAGCTAAATTGTGTAAATCAATACGACGGGATTTGGTGCTGCGCTAGTTTATTACACGTTCCAAAAGCTGAGTTACCGCAGGTGTTTTTAAACCTACAAAATGCGCTTAAACCGAATGGCGTTTTGTATGTGTCGTTCAAATATGGTGATACAGAGCGTGTGCATAACGGTCGTGAATTTACCGATTTAAATGAAAATGCTTTAACGCATTTACTTAGCGATACGCAGTTAAAAGCTATTAAACAATGGCAAAGTGTTGACAAGCGCCCAGAGCGCGAAAGTGAAGTGTGGCTAAATGCGCTTATAAAAGTAGTGCACGTTTTATGATTGGAGCAATGCAGCAACAGCTCGACTTTATTGCATATATTCAGCGAATGTTAGTTGAAGGTGAATTCACAGCTACTTATAAATATGCATTGTTACATGCAATTGCTGATGTGTGTGTAGAGCATAAAAATAGTAACCCCGAAGCTCCAATGGAAATTGAAATTGACACTTTGGTTGATAAGTTTATTCAACTGTATTGGAATCATTCGGTGCCATATGCATTGGGCACAACAGATATAATAACCAATGCCGAAGATATGTTACTTAAGCAAAATAGCTTAGGCCAAGCAAAGTTCATTACCGAGATATTTAGGCTGCAAAATGCAGGTATTAAAAGTTATAACGCTTTCAAAAATCATCAGCAATACAGCAAAGTAATAAGCTCATTACGGCGTACATTTATTGATGGGCCTCTTTGGCGCTTGCAGTTACTTTCGGGAAAAGAAGAGTGCTTTTTATATCCTCATACACTTTTAGGTAAAGGCAGAGAGCCAAAGCGAATTGTTTTAAATGTAGGTATTGCTCAGTGCTTTAGGCGTTTTTACGATTTGGTTGTGCATCTTAGTGTTACTGAATGGGTAGAAAAAGTACAAACAATAAAAGCGAATCAAACGCTATTAGGATCGCAAAGCCAGCTACAAGAGTTTTTGTTTGGTACTAATAGAACTGCTTTAAAAGTAGTTGCGCCGCTGCTTATTGATATTCAAAAAGGGCTTTGCTTTTATTGCCAAAAGCCAATGAACCTAAAAAACGAAAAAGAAACTAAAAAAACACCAGAGGTCGACCATTTTATTCCGTTTAAGCGCTATCCAAACGACTTAGCTCATAACTTTGTTGCTGCGCATGCTGATTGTAATAACAATAAGCGAGACCACCTCGCAGCATTCGCTCACCGCGACCGCTGGCTAGAACAAAACCTCGATACGCATAAAGCCGAAATTGCCAATAAACTCCAACCTTACTTTTATTGTGATTCAGATAAGTCACTTGCAGTCAGTAATTGGGCATATCAGGTTGCGCAGGCTAACAGTGCAAAGTTATGGGTAAAGAAAGGTTATTTTGAAGAGGCGGCTGGTTTTAAATATCAGCAACCAAGTACAGGGCTGGATTTAGTGGCGGAAGAAAAGCCAAGGTATGACGTGTAATACAGAATTTGTAGTTCGTGCTGTAGGTGGGAGTTTATCTCGGGCTTCTGGGTTGTAGGCGCAGAGCTTGCTCGCGCGAAAAGCGAAGCTTTTAAATTTCGGTGTAATTAATATGTAGGTGCGATTTTATATCGCGCTCATAAGTTGTTTTTTTGCTTGGGATTCAAGGGATTCAAGGGATTCAAAACCTCTATTCGAGGTTATATCGCGTTGGCGATGGCAACCAAAGGGCGGCTGCCGCCGACCGCCCTTTGGAATCCCACGGCGCACCCGAGGATCACACTTTATCTTCAACTTACGTGAATGATGTGAACGTAACCAGCGTAGATAGGCCATCCATGGCCAAGCTACGCTTTGTACAGCATTCATGCTGTAAATTACTCATCATTAACAAAGTTTCAGGTGTGAACACGGGGAATTGGAGTGTGTTGGTCGATTGGTGTTTGTAAGTGCAGGCGGGAGTTTATCTCGCGCTTTTGGGTTGTAGGCGCTGAGCTTGCTCGCGCGAAAAGCGAAGCTTTTAAACTTCGGTGTAATTAATGTGTAGGTGCGATTTTATATCGCGATCATAAGTTTTTTTTGCTTGGTATTCAAGGGATTAAAAACCTCATTCGAGGTTTTATCGCGTTGGCGATGGCAATCAAAGGGCGGCTGCCGCCGACCGCCCTTTGGAATCATACGGCGCACCCGAAGATCACACTGTATCTTCAACTTACGTTAATGATGTGAACGTAATCAGCGTAGATAGGCCATCCATGGCCAAGCTACGCTTTGTACAGCATCCATGCTGTAAATTACTCATCATCAACTAAGTTTCAGGTGTGATCACGGGGATTTCGTGTTTACATATGGAGTTCTTATTCGATTTTTAAATATAAGTTATTACTTATTTAGAAGGTGATCCAGTAAGCTTTATTTTTTTTGATAGTGATTCTAATAATTTTATTGTAACGTCCCAGTTATATCCAAATACAAATCCGAAGGCGGCAAAACCATATGGAGGAGCGCTATTTGTTGTCAAATCCAAGTTGTTTCCTGTAAGAAAAATGAAGCTACCATGAAAAAGGCTATAGGCTAAAACTCCTGTTATTGTAGTTAAAATTGGGTTTAGAAAGTAGCCATATGAGTGGATACACTCAAAGTTTTTTGAAATTACTAAATGTCTGTGAATGGAAGTTATACTAAGGATCGCTCCTCCTAAAATTGCTCCTGCAATACATGATATAAACGCATTAAAGTTAAATTTTTGCTCAGGTTCTATAATGTCACCAGGTAAGATTAAGGATGTGTTGAACCAGACGTCAAATAATAATGAACATGCAAGGATGGTATAGCTACTAACAAATATACATATAAGTACAATTAACATACTTTTAAAAAAATATTTCAACTTAAACTCCATTTTAATTCATATAAACATATGTTACTTTCGAGAGATTGAATATAATGTTTATTAGCTCCAAATCAAAGCATTATAAATAATAAGGATATTTATTAGTATGTTACATAGTGATTATCAGTGGCCAATTACTTTTCCTGAAAACGTCCCAGATGATAGCGCCATTCCTGCATGCGGAGAGGCTTACCGCTTAGTTAGTGCAATCCCCCCTACAAGCGATGATTTTAAAATTTATAAGGAAGATAACCCAAGTTTTAAGCCATCAAAAGACGACAAAAAGTATTCTTTTGGTGTCTCATTTTGGTCTACACTAGATATGGCTCGTGAAATCAAGAGGCGATACCCAAAACCTAATCAATTCGGCAATAAAAAAATAGCTCTAGTTAGCTTTAAGAAAGAGATCGGTATGATTGCTATTGATAAGCCAACAGATTTTCATGTTAGTTTATGGAAACAGAGCGGTTACTGTCCATCAAGCTGCTTTGTGAAGGAAGAGCTATGAGTACTTCTATCCCACGAGATACATTTTTAGGGAAATTAAATTTCTATGAAGTTTATGATGACTTTATGGGCCCAAAATGTTTTACGTTAAAAAACCAATTTGGACAAATATATTTAGTATATTGGAATGGAGACTTTGAAGGGTACTCAGAATGGCTTTATATATTAATATCTGAAGAAAGAATAGATGCTGTCACACGACAAGAGTTGTCTTTGAGAGAAGCATTTAAATATCCTGAGAGCAGCCAATTAATAATAGTAAAGACATTTGATTGTGAATCAAAAAAATATCAAATTGATATTCAACTTGAATTTGATGATGATTTACTCCCGCCAAAAAATATCTATATTAACCCTGAGACGATAAAACCTTACATGCCCGAATCTGCATGGGGTTTCAAATTAAAGATAGCCAAAAAAAATAAAAAACATGAAGCTCCAGAGAGAACTGTTGTAACAAAAATAATGGATTCGTTTAGTGAGCTAATTGAATCATTAATGGATAATTTAATTAATGATAAGTCTATTCCGCGCCTATATCCTTTATCAGCTAGCTTTGGTTCTTTTGAAGTAAGTTTAAAAACAAGTCACAAAGAACACGCCGCAATAGCTATGGAACAATTGAGTGCACTCTTAGATGATCCAAAAGAAATAGAGAGTAAATTACACGAACTTAACTTAGATCCATATCGGTTACAGCAACTACTTGAATCGGTTCGCGATAATAATGTAGTACTTAAATTAACACCTAAGACTACAAGTTACCTAAAAAAACCTTTTGAACTAGGTAAATTAGGCACTTCGGATTTAATTGAAAGATTAAATACCAGTACAGTATCATTTATAGATTCGTATAAAGTACCGCAGGCAAATAACTTAGAAAGACTCATCGACATTATTACTAGAAAAGTAAAGGGTGAATATTTAACGTATACAAATGTTGAAGGTTTGAACTCAAAAAGACAGCTGCAATATTATTTAAAAGCAGCTGTGTGCATGGGGCTTCTAAATGAAAATAATACAGTTGCTTCTACAGGCCGCTTTTTAGCATCTATAGAAAGTAGAGAAGGGCAATATCAATTCCTAGCCGATAGATTCGAAAGTGCTGAATTTGGTTGGGCTTGGATGAAATGGGCTGGAGTTAAAACTATACGAGAGTTAGAGCCTGAATCTGCAGCTTTATTCGTAAAGGATTCTGTAAAGGGGCTTAATGATAATACTAGTTTTAGGCGTTCGTCTTGTTTATCTACTTGGTTAAAGATTTTACAAAAACATAGCCGAGAATATTCAGCTATAAATTTAGATAAATAGTTTTCTCTTAATCATATGCTTTTGATTAGGGCTTATCCATTGCAAATGTTAATTGGGTGGTGTGCTATCAGAACTTTTAAAATGATGAAAGTTGATAATTAAATAGTCACATAAAATACTACCCAACTGCTAACTTCCCAGCCTCATGCCACATTTCACTTGGCATGGGGCTGGTTAATTTCCACGTTATATTTATTGGCTGACTGCCGTTGTGGCTTTGGTATTTTACCTCGCCGTAGTTTACAAAACCCATAGTTCGGCCATTTTCGTCTTTGCCTTGTTCGCGCACAAATAACAAGATGGTTTTGCCTGTTTGCTGGTGCTGAATATAACTAAGGCCACGGCCGTGTTCTGGGCGGGCGCTGTTTTGCGTTTGCCAGTGGAACAGGGTAGGGCTGATTGCGTAGTCGTGATACAGCGTGGTGGGTGAATATGTTTTTTCGCACTTGTTGAGCGTTACAAATAACAGCTCTAGGTTTTGGTTTTTAAATTCTAAAACGCCTTCGCGGGCGGTCGATTTTTTATCAAACGAGTGCGCCCCAAATGCTGCGAGTATTTGTTGGCGTGTGTAGCGGCTGTGTAATTTAATTGCGTGGTTTGGTAGGCACGCTAAATCGCTTTCTTGCTGGTGAATACGGTTTATTAATAGCGTAATTACTTGAGCAAGTTCCTGCTGTAGCTCTTTGTGTTTAAGTGCTTGTAAGCTTTGTTCGAGCGTTTTAAAGCCTAAACTTGTGCCTGTGTTATCCCAAAAGTTGTAATGCACCATAAGCGCGTACTGTTGGTTTTGCGCTGTTGGCGTAAAGCTAAAGTCGTTATTACATAAATCACGTAAAAAGCATAAATAACTGATTGAGTCGCAGCCGAGTAATTGAGTGTTTATGGCGCGGTAATATGCGGCGTAAATATCGGCTTGTTCTACTGGAATTTCATCGCCTTTAAGCCAATGCCAGCCGCCGAGCTTTTTGTCTTTTGGTTTGTAAATATCTTCAAGAGTAACTTGTGGGTTTATGCGCAAAAAGTTACTTAGCGTAAGCGCGTCGTTAGTGTGTTGCGAATAGCTATTTATAAGTTGTTGTAAACGGCGTTTAGAGTTTATAGCTTGCTGAATATTTTTTAGAATTGTTTGTTGTGTGCGCTTTTGTAGCTCAATACGACAACCCAGCGGTAAATGCGGGAAGTTGTTTTCAATCTCGGTTTTTATCGGTTGGTTGCTTTTACCAATGAGTGCGCGAAATTTACTGGCAAAGTCGTATTCTGGGCGAGCATTACCTACAAAGTCGAGCACGGTACAGCATTGCTTTTGGCTGTTGTCGGGTAAACGCAAACCACGGCCTAGTTGCTGTAAAAACAGAGTTAGGCTTTCAGTTGGGCGTAAAAACAGTAAAGTATCAACTTCTGGAATATCGACCCCTTCGTTAAAAATATCAACCACGCAAAGTATTTGTATTTCGCCTTGGCGTAGTGCTTGCTGTTTAGCCGCGCGCTCATTGGTGTTTTTGCTGGTGAGTACATCGGCGTTTATGCCTGCTAAGTTAAACTTTTTAGCCATAAATTCTGCGTGTTTTTGGCTTACGCAAAACGCGAGTGCTTTAATGGCGTGAACATTGGTAACTATATCAGCAAGGCTCGATATAATTTTGTTAGCGCGGCTGTTCTCCCCTGTATAAAGGTTACTTAGCTCACTTATATCGTAACGGCCGCCTCGCCATGTTATTTGGCTTAGGTCGGTGTCGTCATCCAATCCAAAGTATTGAAATGGGCATAAGTGGCGTTGATTTATTGCCTCTGGTAAGCGAATTTCAGCGGCTATTACGCCGCAAAAATCATCCAATATATTTGCGTCATCTTGTCGCTCTGGTGTGGCGGTGAGGCCAAGTAATATTGTGGGCGTAAAGTGGTTTAAAACATCGCGATAACTTTCAGCGCTTACGTGGTGTACTTCGTCTATCACTATGTAGTCGTAGTAATCGTGAGTTAAATTGAGCGATTCAATTTGGCTGTTCAGCGTTTGGATTGATGCAAATAATTGGTTGTAGCGTTGTGGTTTGTAGTTACCTACCCACAACTCACCAAAGTCGTTATTTTTAAGCACGCCACGGTAAGCGCTTTGCGCTTGTTTTAGTATTTCTTCGCGGTGGGCTACAAACAAAAAGTGTGCGTTTGGGTTTTTATCGTAAACAGTTTTAAAGTCGAACGCCGATATTATGGTTTTACCTGTGCCGGTTGCAGCAACTACTAAGTTTTTAAAACGATTATGTACGCTGCGCTCAGCACTTAGCTTTTCTAAAATAGCGAGCTGATGCGTTTTTGGTGTTATATCAAAATAAAACTGGCTGCTTGATTGCCCAACACCGCGTTGTTCGTTAAGTGAATTAATGAGCTTTTCTTTACACTCAACAGCGCCTGTAAATAGCTCGAAGTCTTTTGATTCCCAGTAGGTTTCAAAGGTACTTTTAGTTTTAGCTATGATGTGTGGGATTTCTTGTGCGGTAATTTTTAAGTTCCATTCAAGGCCGCTGGTAAGCGCCGAATGCGATAAGTTAGACGAGCCAATATAGCCTGTATGAAAACCCGTATTGCGCATAAATAAGTATGATTTAGCGTGTAGACGTTCTTGCTGATTATTATAACTTAGCTTTACTTCGGTATTTGGTAGGTTTGCTAAAAACTCAACGGCTTTAGCATCCGTTGCGCCCATGTACGAAGTAGTAATAACTTTGAGTTTATTACCGCTTTTAGTAAACGCTTCAAGCTCATTTTTAAAAATGCGCAGCCCCGTCCATTTTATAAATGAGACCAGCCAGTAAATAGTGTCGGACGATTTAATCTCGCGCTTTAGCTCGGTTTCAAGCGATATACCTGCATTAGCACCGCTAAATAATTCGCTTTGTGTAAGGCCTGTGAGTGGGAATATATCGCTTGAGTAATCTTTAAGGTTGGCCGCAATAGGGTTTTGGGTATTAAATAGCGCGGTAAGTATTCGGCCTTGGCTGTCGATAAGATTTTCGTTGATTAGTTCGTCATCACGAATGTGATCTTTAAGCCAAAGTACAAGGTTGTTGGCAAGGTCAATTTGTTCTTCTAAGCGCTTTTTTGAATTAGGGATTGCATCAATCGCATGTTCAACAAGCTTACCTAAAAAGCGTGAAAGCCATGTTGCGGCTTCGGCCGTTTCAAGCTGGCGCTCACCTACATAAAATTGATCACGATTTAAGTTTTGCTTAATTACTTGCGTAATTAACTGCTCGTAAATACCAATTTGCTGCATTAAAACCACTCCCTGTTTGCGAGTAGTTAGTTTACTTAAATACGGTACAGCTACAAGTAATAATCGACTAAGTTACTAGTAATTAAGTACAAACGTGTGAGTTAAGTATTAGCCGAGAGAGTAATCAAATGATGATGCTAAGAAATTCCCCCCTTCAACTTCACCTGAGAACACATAATTAATGAGTAATTACCTCGCATGGATTCGAGGAAAGGGATGCTTGCACATGGATGTGCGTTCATCGCGTTTACGTTCATATTAATTATTTGTTTAAGGATAAGTGAAATTGAGGGGCGCCGTGGGGTTCCAAGGGGCGGTCGGCGGTATCCGCCCCTTGGTTGCCATCGCCAACGCGATATTTGTAAATTATTTTAAAAGCTTAGCTTTTCGCGCGAGCAAGCTGAGCGCCTACAGCAAACTTTAAGGCCGCTGCTAAGAAAGTTCCCCCGTGATCACATCCGAAATTTAATTAATGATGAGTAATTAACAGCATGGATGCTGTTAAAAGCGTAGCTTTGCAGCTTGAGGAAGTGGAAGCTTGGATGCTGACAGGAACCCGACTTCAGGGATGAATTATTAGCAGCAGAGCTTATTTGAAGAAAGCCGCCCCTTGGTTGCCATCACCAATGCGATATTTGTAAATTCAATTTAAAAGCTTCGCTTTTCGCGCGAGCAAGCTGAGCGCCTACAGCAAATTTTAAAAACGCTGCTAAGAAAGTTCCCCCGTGATCACACCCGAAATTAAATTAATGATGAGTAATTAACAGCATGGATGCTGTTAAAAGCGTAGCTTGGCCATGGATGGCCTATCTACGCTAGTTACGTTCATATCATTAATTTAAATTGAGGAATTAGTGTGATTCTCGGGGCGCCGTGGGTGACGAATGACCAAAGCGTAGCTTTGCAGCTTGAGGAAGTGGAAGCATGGATGCTGACAGGAACCCGACTTCAGGGATGAATTATTAGCAGCAGAGCTTATTTGAAGAAAACCGCCCTTTGGTTGCCATCGCCAACGCGATAATTAGGTATGTATTATTCTAGAAACATAGATATGATTGAAATATAGAAAAATTAATTTAAGGGATTAAAGAATGAACTTATCTGATGTAGTAGTAGAAACTCTGAACGACTTTAAAAAGAATACAGGAATTCTGTTACCGGTAACAAAATTTATTGTAAGTAATACTTTGCTTTTGGGTGTGCTATTAGTGCTTCCATTTAAAGTGTTGTTTTGGATATACCAAATAGGTTATTTATCCACGTTTGGCATAAACTACGAGCTGCTTACAAGGAGTAGTGTTAGCGCTCAAGGCTTGTGGGGAGAGTTATTTACGTCATTTATTGACGCATTTGGACAGCTAATATCACTTTTTTTATTCGGATTTTTTATAATTTTTATCTATGGTTCTATTAAAAGCTATTATTTATTGCACAAGAAATTAAAGCTATTTAGATTTAAGCCGAAAATTACCAATCAAGAGTTTAAAGTTATTATTAAAAGAAAAAATCCATATTTTAGAAAGTTTAAAGTATGGTGTTATATCGGCGCTAATAGATTTAAAAATACATTTCTATTTGCTTATGCCTCATATTTTATGTCAGCACTTTTTCTTATCGTCTTTATTTTGTTTTGTGTCTTCGCTAATTATATTCATGGTCGGGGGCAAGAACGTTCCGAATCTAGATTGAATAAATTTCTAGTGGAAAGCTTATGTAACGATGGTTGGGGGCAGTCTGGTTGTTATAAAGTAACTAAAGGCAGTGATGTTTTTGAAGGGAACTTGATAGCTATGAATGATAAGAGTATCTATTTTATTACTAAAAGTGAGCTATTAATATTACCTAGAGATAAGGATGTCATTATATCAAGAAGCTTGATTAAGAAAGCAAAAAAAAATGATGATGAAAAGGCAGATGAAAACTCCTGATTAGCCATTTAAGTTACTCAAATTATGTATAAATTTAATATACCTAACTCTAAGTCCATCGACAAATTTAGCTTAAACGCTACAGCTAAGACATCCCCCCGTGATCACACCCGAAATTTAATTAATGATGAGTAATTAACAGCATGGATGCTGTTAAAAGCGTAGCTTGGCCAAGGATGGCCTATCTACGCTGGTTACATTCATATTATTAATTTAAATTGAGGAAATAGTGTGATCCTCGGGGCGTCGAGAGATTCCAAAGAGAAGTCGGCGCTTGTCTTTCTTTGGTTGCCATCGCCAACGCGATATAAAGAAATTATTTTAAAAGCTACGCTTTTCGCGTGAGCAAGCTGAGCGCCTACAGCAAATTTTAAGGCCGCTGCTAAGAACGTTCCCCCTTCAACTTCACCTGCAAGCACATAATTAATGAGTAATTACCTCGCATGGATTCGAGGAAAGCGATGCTTGCACATGGATGTGCTTTCATCGCGTTTACGTTCATATTAATTTAGTGTTTAAAGATAAGTGAAATTGTGGGGCGCCGTGGGTGACGAATGACCAAAGCGTAGCTTTGCAGCTTGAGGAAGTGGAAGCATGGATGCTGACAGGAACCCGGCTTCAAGGATGAATTATTAGCAGCAGAGCTTATTTGAAGAAAGCCGCCCCTTGGTTGCCATCGCCAATGCGATATAAGTAATTTACTTTAAAAGCTTCGCTTTTCGCGCGAGCAAGCTTCGCGCCTACAGGTGTTGAGCTTGGCCTTATTTAAAAGCCAAAGCGCGATATAAAATCGCACCTACGCTTTTGTTAAGAGCGGTGTTTGCATTAATGTAGGTGAGGTTTTATACCTCGCTTAAAAATACATTTTTTATCACAGGAAAATGAATTATTGTTCTGTTTAACGCTTAAAAGTAATGAGGCAATTAACTCTTCTATTCGCCTCATTGCATGAGGCAAATAAATAACATAGACTGAAGCTAATTACCTTTAGGACTAAAGACTATGTGGATATGGCAACAGCAAAACTGGCCTAACTTTACGTGGGATGATGCGGTGCTTGCTCCTTTACTAAGGGAGCTTTCATATAATCAAGGTTTATTAGTAGGGCGTATGGGCGTGCAAAGTGCTCAACAAAAGCAGCAGGCCCTTGATACCTTACTTGCAAATATTATTCACTCCAGTGCGATTGAGGGCGAAAAGCTTAATGCATTTTCGGTTCGCTCTTCTCTTGCTAAAAAGCTCAATATTAATGAGCAACCTTACCCAACAACAGTGCAAAGCGATAATCTTGCAGAGATTATGCTTGATGCAATAAATAACACAGACTCACCGCTTAATTTAGAGCGAGTGCTTAATTGGCATCGCTTATTGTTTGCAGGTGAGCAAAGCTTATTTACTAAAATTGAGGGCGGGCAATTGCGTGGTGACGAGCCAATGCAAGTGGTATCGGGGCGCTTAGATAAACCGGTATTACATTTTACGGCGCCTCTTAAAGAGCGAGTAAATAAAGAGCTTTCGTTATTTTTTAACTGGTTTAACAAAACGCAAAACGAACCTCAAATAGATCCTTTTATTCGGGCAGCTATCGCACACTTATGGTTTGTAACAATACATCCACTTGAGGATGGTAATGGGCGTATTACACGCCTTATAACCGACCTGGCATTAGCGCAAGAACATGCTGAGTCAATTCGGTTTTACGCTATGTCGGTGGCTATTTTAGAAGACAGAAAAAGCTACTACGAGGTGCTTGAGGCCACTCAACGTGGAGATCTTTGTATTACCCAATGGGTTAAATGGTTTTTATGTACGCTTAATAATGCGATACACCATACGCTTAATAATATTGAGCAAACAATTTTTAAAACCAATTACTGGGCAAGTAAAGATCAAACAAAGTTAGGTGAGCAGCAAGTAAAAGTGCTTAATAAGTTACTTGATGGCCAATTTGAACAGGGTATTAGTGCGAGTCAGTACCAAAAGGTAGCTAAGGTTAGCCGTGCAACCGCAACACGCCATTTATCGGACTTGCAAACGCTTGGGTTTTTAACAAAAACCGCCGCAGGCGGGCGTAGTACACGTTACAAAATTGCCTAATGAGGCAATTACACATATTGTTTGCCTCATTGTGTGAGGCGAATAGGTGTTTTAAATTGTTACAGGTGAGGTTTTATACCTCGCTTAATGTTTTTATAAAGCCAAAGCGCGATGTAAAATCGCACCTACGGTTTTGTTCAGTGTAGTGGTTTAATTATTGTAGGTGAGGTTTTATCTATGAATCTTTGTTTAGCTCTGTAATCGCTTTAATACTAAATGCGTGCATAGTTATGTAGTGTTGCTTTTTAATGATTGTTTTAACGATACTTTGGTCAATATTTAAGTAATCGTGAACAAGAGCATTTCGTAAGCCTATAATTTTACGCCATGACAGTAGTTCTGCCTCGCTCAAAAAGCCTAAATTAGTAAGTTCGCTAAATGTTTGATAGGCGTTGCTACTGGTACTACTTTTGTGCTGCTTTAGCCAATGCTTTGATAAACCAATACACACCTCGGTCATTAACTGTAGTAATCGCTCTGCAGCTCGGTAGTCTCTACTATTAAGTGAATCGATTTGACTGAGTTCGTCGAGTTCTTGCATATATTCGTCAATATGGCGTGTTACTTCACTTAAATAAAGTGTAATTCCGGTATCAGTCATGTTTACTCGCTATGGTTTCAAATTCGAACTGGCTATATATACGCTGCTGCTCTTTCATCGCTCTAACACTATTATTGCTTATAATTATTTTTCCATATTCAATAACGTTGAAAGCTAAATAACTTGGAATAATATTTATATCAACAATCGAAATAAGTTGTTCGTTAAGATTAAGTGCATTACTTATTTCAAGCTCAAGCTCTTTTGGCCTAAGGCGCTTATCGAACGATTCCAGATCAAAGTTTTTAAATGCTATGGCTAAGTCAATGTCACTATGAGGCTGAGCTGTCCCTTTTGCATGGGAGCCATATAGCCAAACTACATCAATGTCGGTGTTTTGATGTAAATACTCAATTATTTTTTGTATAACTTCATTTGCCACGAAAAAGTAACCATTGATAAAAACAGTAATAATAACCTATCAGTTTTATAGTGAACATTAAAACTGATATTTGTTTTATTTAATTTAAAAGCTTCGCTTTTCGCGCGAGCAAGCTGTGCGCCTACAGGTGTTTAGGCGGGCTTTGTGGTGTTTGAATTATTGTAGGTGAGGTTTTATACCTCGCATGGTGTTTTTTATAATGCCAAAGCGCGATGTAAAATCGCACCTACGGGTTTGTTGAGTGTGGTGTTTGAGCTGTTGTAGGTGAGGTTTTATACCTCGCATGGTGTTTTTATAAAGCCAAAGCGCGATGTAAAATCGCACCTACGGGTTTGTTCAGTGCAGTGGTTTAATTGTTGTAGGTGAGGTTTTATACCTCGCATGGTGTTTTTATAAGAGCAAAGCGCGATGTAAAATCGCACCTACGGTTTAAAAGCTTCGCTTTTCGCGCGAGCAAGCTTTGCGCCTACAGGAGTTTAGGCGGGCTTTGTAGCGTTGATTGGGAGTTATGAGCCGTTACTAAAGAACAAAGCGCGATGTAAAATCGCACCTACGGGTTTGTTGAGTGTGGTGTTTGAGTTGTTGTAGGTGAGGTTTTATACCTCGCATGGTGTTTTTATAAAGCCAAAGCGCGATGTAAATTCCAGCCTACAATTTAAAAGCCTCGGTTTCCTCTTATTCCAACCGCGTTACTTTCACTTTTATTTTTCCGGCATTAGCGCCATAAAAGCGGCTTAGGTCGTTTGCGAATGGGCAAAACTCGCCAGATTTATCCATTTTAATGTCGGCGCCGTTGGCTATTTCAAAAAGGTGGTCGTCGTTTTTATTTATAGCACCAATGAGTGAAAACCATTGTGCACGAGGAAATCGTCTAAATGGTTCAAGCACAGCCATGGGGATTTCTTTTACGCCAAGTTGTACGTTATCGCGGTTCCAGCCTAATGGCGTGCACTTTATGCCATCGTCAAACCAATATTGATTTGGGTATGGGGTAAAGCGGTACGTAGCGCCTTGCTCTAGCATAAGGCCGGTTGTGTTGTATTGCTCTGAGGCAAATACCATTACATCTTGGCTTTGGTTAATGCTCAGCACATTCATGTTTTGATTAGCCAGTTCTATATGTTGGCTTAAACCAATAAAGCTAAGTGTGGTGTTGTCGTTATAGCTAATTTTGTAATGCAGTTTTTTTAGCGATTCTGGGCGGTAACTGGTTAGCTTATTAATGCGTTCGGCTACGCTGTAGTGCACTAAAGGCTTAAGGTTGCTGGCTTCGTCATCAATTAATACATAGCACTGCCTATCTACTAATTTAAAAAATGGGTTAAACCAAAAGTAATTTTGTTGATGGCTTAATGCGAGCGGATCGGGCGTTACGGTTACGTCATCTTGTGCTACTAAGTTGCTATCGGGGAGTAGGTTTTCGTAATCTATATCGTGGCTAGTGAGTAACGATATATTAAGCGGTTGTTCTATTAACCACTCAAGTGCGTAGCGCAAGCAAATATCGGCTAGGCCATCGCGGTAGTAACCGCCGCCAATGTCTGAATGCGCTCCTGCAAACCATAGCTCGGTAATATTGCTTTGATGGTTCATGAGTGTGGGTTCAAACGCACGGCGTTTTTCGTCAAGGGCTACGCAGTGCAGCGCGTGAGTAATGTTGTTGGCAATGGTGTGGTTTTCAAAAATAACGTGCTCTGCGCCGCGTGTAGCTTTACTTACTTTTGATAAGCCAATAGAGGCGACAGTATCAAACACACATACGTAAACATTATCAGCAATTAAAGGCTCTAGGATTTTAGCAAAACGTCTGGCAAGCGCAGCGCCTCGGCTAAAGCCCGTTAGCAGTATGGTATCACCTATTAGGTAGTGAGCTTTAAAGTCGCTTAACGCTTGATTTAAAATACTGGCTACGTCGTCACCACGAGGTGCAAGGGTTTGGTTTAAAATGCGTTTAAGGCGGCTGCCTTTAGTGCCAATACCTTGATAATAAAAACTGAGTTGGTTAGCAAAAGGAGTAATGGAGGAGTCTTCTAATTTACCGCCAAGCAGTAAATGCAATTTTAGAATGTTGGTAATATTAGAGTCTTCTTTAAAATGCTCTGAGCTAAATTGCTCTGCATCACGGGGCTCGTTTCCTGTGCCGTCAAAATTAAAAATTAGCGTTTTACCCGTCATAACCCAATTTCCTTAGTTGTTTTAAATACTCTACACAGACAATGTTAAATATTAAAGACAATATTTTGGTTAGTAACAAATACGCCAACTAATTTGTTGGCGTATTAAAAGTGCGGGTTATAGGTTATTAAAAGTATAGTGATTTAGCTGCGTGCCCTCTGCGGGTTTTAATGCGGGGTTTAACTTAATTAATTGCTCGTAAACCTCAGGATAAAACGTTTTTAATCGTGCTGCGCGAGAAAGGTGATTCGGTTCAATTTTTTCAACAAGCTGTAAGGCTAAAGGAATCATTGGGCTTAACTCCCCTTTGGTATAGCTTTGCTCAAGCGCTAAGTCGAGTATATCTACGCCTAATTTTTCTGAATCAGCGGGTATTTTATTATCAATTAGAAATTGTACTACCTCGACAGAAGACGATGCAGCTTGTACATAAACGTCGCGCCCATACGTATCGGTAATCGAAAAATCAAAACCAGCTTGTTTAAGCTTTTGCCATTGACTAAGAGGAAAACGACTTAATCTTGCTAAATCACTCGGTGGCTTAGGTTCAACTCGGCTTTGCCAGATCGCTATAAAGTCATGAGGCTCTAATAGTAGGAATGAAAAAAGTGTATCGGTTTCTGTTTGAGTTAATGGTTTACTAAGGCTGTACTCATAAGCTTTTTGGTAATCTTTTTTAGACAAATATTGGCTGAACGCGCTATGACTTCTATCGTTTGAAAGCTGATTACTTAGTATACTCCACCAGTAATTAACTAATACGGGGTCTTGTTCTTGTAAAACATATTCGAAGTTATTACCGTGCTCTTTTTTTACCTCTAGCACCGTATTATATGCTCGCATAGTAGAGTGTAATTGTTCAGTAGCGCTTAGCTGCTGCTGTAATAGTTCACAGTTTTGTCTTTTATTATCTAGATCTTCCTTTTGTTGCTTCAAATCTACTAAAAAACGTGCAACATCAGAATTATCGGGCTCACTCACTTGGGGCAATGTGGCGTTGTCTATTTTACCAATAGGGTTAAAGTAAGCATATTGCTCAGGGTTTTCCTGGCCATTAATATAGGCGCCTTGCTGGTAAATAAAATCACTTACAAAAGAAACGCCTTTGCTATTTAGAGCGTCACTAGCATTGCCGATATGAGCTTTATAGCCCTGATCTGTAAGGTAGTTTAACATTTGAGTATGCTTTGCATCTAAAGGGGCTAGCGTTAAGTTACCACTTTTAGGCAGGCTTACTATTGCAACATCTAAACCCGTAAATAAGCCTGGCTGATTGGTTGGTGTTACGCCTAGTTGCTGCAGTGCTTTTACAAGCGGTAAATTAAACTGGCTTACGGCAATATCAGCCATGTTATATAAAACAGAATTTTCTTCGTACAGCGGCATAGCATCCAGTGCCGGCACCTGCTTCATAAGCGCAAAAATATACTCATTAGGAATGTTGTTTTTAATCGCAGTAGCTACTTCATTTACTGTAAATTGATTAGATGAAATTGCCTGCTCAAACTCTTTTGGCGTAAATTTATTTGCATTAAGCACAAATAATGTAGCCGGGGAAATAACCTCACTGCCTTCAAGTTTAATAAACGTTTTAGAGTAAGTGGTAAATGTATCTGTGTTGTTTAATAAAGCATAAAGGGTTTCTTTTTGTACATTTTCATCAAGGGGTACACTCAGAGTAAGTCCTGGAGGGCTATGCTTATTATCTCCAAGCTGTTGAATCATTTCTTTTACTTTATCATTGGTGAAGCCTTTAATTGCCTCAATGCCTTGCCAATTAGCTAATTCGTTTAAAGAGCTAGTAATATTAAGCTGCTGTTTTTGCTCAGTAACTATGGCATCTCTTAAAAAGGCAATGTATTGACGCTTATTGATTTCTGATAGGTTTGCATACTTTAAAATCGTAGGGACCGACGTCCCTTTTTTAAGCTCACTCACAAAAAATGAAACAAGCGATTGGTTTAAATTATTTATTTTTATGTGTTGTTGCTGTGATTGATCTCTGCAAAGGCGAATATCTTTTTTTAGATCTGTGACTATTCGTAGCGGGGTGCCTTCTGCAGGCTGCTTTTTATTAACTAAGTTAGGCTCAGTGGCATTTGGTGTAGCCACGTTGGGCTGCTCTACAGCGGCTGTGTTAGGCTGGGTTTTAAATAGATATACTGCCAAAGCCGCTATAATTATAAGTCCGAGAAGTAGCTTTTTCATAACCGCCAATCCTTTGATGTTATTAAAATATTCTCACATCGTACTACTTTAGGTACGCAAAGTGCAAAAAAGCTTTAAGAGATAATACTTATTAACTCTTAAAGCTTTTTTGTGGTTTTGTGAGCGTACTTAATTTTTTAGTGCAACTTCATTTTAGGGCGCACTACACGCAGCACTTTTTCGCTTATCCATAATGCAAAGGTTTTTGCGCTACCGTGTATGGCGCGTTGGTGCATACGGTATAAAGATATATACATAAAGCGGGCAATTTTACCTTCAATAAAAAAGGTATTGCTGGTTAGGTTGCCCATTAAATTACCCACAGTGCTGTAGCTTGATAAGTTAACCAACGAGCCATGGTCGCTGTATTTAAAGCCGCGTAGTGGTTGCTGCTTTAGCGTTGCGATTAGATTTTTTTCGACGCACTGCGCCATTTGATGCGCCGATTGTGCACGAGGTGGTACTTGCTTGCCATCGGCTTGGGTAAATGCGCAGCAATCGCCTAATACAAAAATGCTTTCGTCTACGGTGCTTTGTAAAAACTCGTTTACTTGAATTTGGTTGCTACGCGTCAGCTCAAAAATACCTAAGTCTTTAATAAAATCAGGTGCTTTTACGCCTGCTGCCCACACCATAATATCGGCATCAATGTGTTCTTCGTCTTTGGTGATAAAGCCTTGTGCGGTGCCTTCTTTTACTTGTGTTTGCTCGCGCACGTTTACGCCAAGTTTTAATAGCTCACGTTTAGCACTTACGGCAATACGCTCTGGTAATGCTGGTAAAATACGTGGTCCGGCTTCTATTAAATGTATATGCAAACGCTTAGACGACATATTTGTTAAGCCATAAAGCTTTAATAGCTCAGACACATGGTAAAGCTCAGCTGAGAGTTCAACACCCGTAGCACCGCCGCCTACAATGGCAATATTAAGTGATTGCTGTTGGTTGTCGTCTTGGTGAAGGCGTGTAAAACTATCTAGTAATGAATGCTGAAAGCGCTCTGCTTGTTGGTTTGAGTCTAAAAAGTAGCAGTGATCTTTTATACCTGGGGTATTAAAGTCGTTACTTACGCTGCCAATGGCAATTACTAGGTGGTCGTAGCGCACGGTGCGCTCGGGTAAAATTGTGTGGCCTAGCTCGTCTAAAAGTGGTGCAAGGGTAACTGTTTTATTGCTTTGATCTATATTGCAAAAAGTACCAAGTTGAAAGTTATAGTGGTGTTTTGCAGCATGGGCTGAATACACAACGCCATCTAAATCGGGGTCAATAGAGCCTGTCGCTACTTCGTGCAGTAACGGCTTCCATATGTGGGTACGGTTTTTGTCTATTAGTAGAATTTCAGCTTGTTTTTTCTTTCCTAATTTATGACCTAATTGCGTTGCGAGTTCTAATCCGCCAGCACCACCGCCAATAACGACGATTTTAGGTGTAGTAATATTCATAACGTTGCCCTCAAAAATAATATACCCAAGTGATCTGTATTTTTATTAGTTTTTTAAGATGACTTGGGTATCAATAAATTATTTTGGCAACAAGCAGTTACTACTCATTTTATAGTGCTCTAGTTTGCGCTTAAATAAAGGTGATGTCAGCAAAAAATGCTGAATAAAGGCATATAAGTTATACTCACTTTCTTATAGTTTAGCTGTGCAGTTAAATTGCTGTTAAATACACCGAAAAGGACATTTATGACCACGCCACTAATTCAATCACTTGAGCAGCACTTTGGTTTTAGCCAATTTAGAACAGGGCAACAACAAACTATAGAGCAGCTTTTAAATGGTCAATCGTCGTTGGCTATATTTCCGACCGGTTCGGGTAAATCGTTGTGCTATCAATTAACTGCGTTGCATTTACCAAATTTAACGTTAGTGGTTTCGCCTTTACTTGCATTGATGAAAGATCAAATTAGCTTTTTAAATAGCAAAGGTATTTATGCTGCTAGCCTTGATTCGAGCCAAGATCAAATGCAAAGCAGCACCGTAATGAATGATGTGCGAAATGGTAAAATTAAAGTATTAATGGTGTCGGTTGAGCGCTTTAAAAACGAGCGTTTTAGAGAGTTTATAAGCCAGGTGGCGCTTTCGATGTTAGTGGTAGACGAAGCGCACTGTATATCTGAGTGGGGCCATAACTTTAGACCCGACTACCTTAAACTGCCACGTTACCGCGAAGAGCTTAATATTCCTTTAGTATTGCTGCTTACGGCAACGGCGACTAAAAAAGTTAAACGCGATATGGCAGAGCGATTTGCTATATCGCCTGAGTGTATTGTGCAAACGGGCTTTTATCGCGCCAATTTAGATTTAAGTGTGTTGAGCGTTAAAACCGCCGATAAAAACACCGAGCTTACCAACATTGTGCGCGCGCAAAGTGGCCCTGGTATTGTGTATGTAACGCTACAGCAAAGCGCCGAGCAAGTTGCTAATGTGCTAAGTGCACAAGGTGTGCACGCGGTGGCGTATCATGCGGGGCTTGAAGATACGCTACGCTGGCAAATTCAAGATGACTTTATGGCGGGTAAAATTAACGTAGTGGTGGCAACCATAGCCTTTGGTATGGGTGTTGATAAGTCAGATATTCGTTTTGTTATACATTACGATTTACCAAAATCGATTGAAAACTACAGCCAAGAAATTGGCCGAGCAGGGCGCGATGGCAATCCATCAAACTGCTACACCCTTGCCAATTTAGATGGGCTAAATACGGTTGAAAACTTTGTATATGGCGACACCCCTGAGCTTAGCGGTATTGAATACGTAATTAACGATATTCGCCAAAGCCACCAGCAATGGGAAATGCAAGAATACAGCTTATCAAGCGAAAGTAATATTCGCCAACTGGCACTTAAAACCTTACTTGTACAGCTTGAAATGCAAGGCGCTATAACGCCGCAATATGCCTACTACGCTGATTTTAAGTACAAATTTTTGGTTGATAAAAACGAGCTACTAAGTCAGTTTGACGAGCAACGCCAAGCATTTTTAACACAAATATTTAGCCATACCGATTTTAAAAAAATATGGGGCACGCTAAATTTTGACTCCCTTACGCAAGCCGCGCAGGTTGATCGAAAACGCGTAGTGGCAGCCCTTGATTACCTAGCCGAAAAAAACCTAATAACGCTCGAAACCAAACGTATTACCCAAGTATACAAAGTGCATAGCGAGGTTATAAATAACCCAGAACTTGCCCAGCAACTTCACGACTACTTTAGTGATAAAGAACAAGCCGAAATTAAACGTATTGCTGCACTTGTACGCTTTTTTGAGCTACAAAGTTGTTTAAGCTATAACTTAGCGCGCTATTTTGACGATCAAAATGCACCACAGCAATGTGGGCATTGTAGTGTGTGTAGAGGCCATGCGGTTAAGCTTGAATACTCTATAGAGCCTGCATATATTGACGAGCAACTTATTTATCAAAAGGTGGATGAGTTTTTAGCGCATATGGCAGACAAAGGTAATCATAATGTGGGTATTGAAACCCAATGCCGCTTTTTAGCGGGGATGAGTGTACCGTTATTTGCACGTAATAAAGTGCGCCAATTGAGTGGTTTTGCACTGTGCGAGCAGATGCGTTACAGCGATATAAAAGCAAAACTACTAGCGCGTTAAATTAGTTACTGTATCCTAGTGGCTTATTCAAAAAAGTAAGCCACTATGCCTTATATTGTTATTCCCGTTGAAAATATTTCTACTACCCCAGAGCCTGTTACGTGTGCTAACTGCCAAGCCTGTTGTTGCCAATTAGAAGTGCGCATAGTAACCGACACCGGCGTGCCATTTAACTACATTGAATACGATAAATGGGGCAGCGAAGTAATGAAACGCGCTGACGACGGTTGGTGCCAAGCACTCGACCGCAATACGCTTATGTGCTCCATTTACGAAAACCGCCCATTAGTTTGCCGCGAGTTTGAAATGGCCTCAGACGAGTGTATTACCGAGCGCGATTTAGCGGGTATATAGTCCGCTATTATTAAAGTACATAAACATCAAAGGGGCTTAAAAGCCCCTTTGTTTATTACTTACTATAAAAATTAAACTTTAAAGTAGCTAATATACTTTTTAAGCGTGTTTGAAAGGTCAGCTAATGCAACAGCTTCTTGTGCGTTACTGTTAAGCGACATGCTGGTTTCTTTAGACATACTGGCAATTTCTTCCACGCCGGTACTAATTTGCGCCACGGTGGCTACTTGGTTTGATGTTGATTCAACAATTTCAAGCACGTTACTTAATGAGTCGTTAGCTTGTTGCTGTATTTGATGCAGTAACTCGTTTGCCTCATGGGTAAGCGTTAGGCCATTTTCTACTTGCGGTACTGTGGTTTCCATAGCTGTTACCGACGCTTGCGTGTTTTCTTGTACTTGCAAAATCATCTTTTCAATGTCGCCTGTTGCATCACCAGTACGCTGGGCAAGTTGCCTTACCTCGTCAGCTACAACAGCAAAACCTCGGCCTGTTTCGCCTGCTCTTGCAGCTTCTATTGCCGCATTTAGTGCAAGCAAGTTTGTTTGATCAGAAATACTGCGGATCACACTTAAAATATCGCCAATGTGTTTTACATGTTCTTGCAAAACATTTACTTGGGTAACTGTGGCTTTTACGGTTACTGAAATTTGCTCAATTTCGGCCGCTACTTTTTGCACTGCAATACTACCTTGCTGCGATAGTTGTGCAGTTACTTTTGAGTTATCTTCTGTTTGTTTAACAGAGCCTGCAACTGCATTTATACTGCGGCTCATTTCTTCTAAGCTGCTTACTGCCGAGTTTGTATAGGTTACTTGTGCGTCAGCGGCACTAAGTGCTTGCTGCGAGCCAGACGCTACGCTTGCAGAGTGAGTAGAAAGCTCTTCAGATGAGTTAATAATGCTATCTACAATGGCTTTTAATTTAGATTGCATCACCCCTACAGAAGCCATCATGCTATTTGGGCAACACGACTGTACATCACCTCTTAAATCGCCTTGGGCAATAAGGGCAATTACTTCGGCGGCTTCTTGTGGTTCGCCACCTACTGACTTTCTGATCAGTTGGCTAATAACATACGCAACGCTTGCACCTATTAAAATTGCAAGCGCGGTGAGCGAAATCATCCAAATTTCAAATGAACTGGCAATATCGAGAGTATCAATAGTAGTGGTTTGATTTGCTTGCTCTTGCAGGTTTATAAATTGGTTTATAACATTTAGCCACTGAGTAAATGCAGGGCGCGCATCGGTTAATAAAATGCGTTTAGCTTCGTTTAGGTTTCCTGCATTTTTAGCGTTTATTACACCTTGAATGAAAGGCTGAGTGCGCTGCTCTATTTGATTTATTTTATTAATTAAAGCGCGCTCTTCACTATCCATATCACCCATTAGCTTAGCCATAGCGCGGCTTGACGTTTGGTAAAATGCGTTTAGCTCTCGTATGTTATTTAACACGGTACTTAAACTGCTTTGCTCGGTAATTAGCACTACGTCGCGCACAGCTATTGCTCTGTCGTGTACGCTGCCTCTGAAGTTAATTGCGTAACGTTGCTTTACCGAATTTACGTCGGTCATGTGGGTAATGTTATTATTAATAAGGCTAACGCGCGAAATTCCAATAATGGTTAAAATAATCATCATTGATAAAATTACGCCAAAGCCGGTCGTTAAACGCATGTTTATGGTCATGGTTGATCCCAAGTGTGAGTCAATACGCGCAAGAGCAGCTTGTATTATTAGTGAAAATACTTAAACAATAGCAGCATTATGCCTTATTAATTAAAGTTTTATTAGCAATAAGGTAGGTGATTGTTAATTTAGTTTACAAGCGTAACTTTGGCGGGGCATATTTTACAGGTATTAAAAAAGGGGCTAAATGCCCCTAGTGTTATATAAAATATTATATAAAGGTTTAGTCGTACTTTGCTTCTAGCTCATTAGCTGTATGAAACTTCTCATGGCTTTGCAATTGCTCGTCGTATTTAACAAGGTTTTTAAAGTGCGCTAATTGACCTGAGTTTTTAACTATTTCAACAATAAACGACATCATAAAGTCAGCGCCCGTTAGGGTATCGCCCACTAAATAACGTTTACCTTCTAGGCGGTCGTTAAAGTAGCTAATTACTTTGGCTGTTTCAGCGTCGGCATAGCCTTCTAAAAACTGTGTTTTAGCGCCGTCTTTTAGTACAAACATTTTAAGTAAAAGCGGTAAAATTGCTGAGCTTTCTGCAAAGTGCAGCCATTGCTGGTAGTCAACATATTCAGCGGTATCTACTTTTGGAGCAAATTTACCGTTGCCGTATTTAGTAATAAGGTAGTCGGTAATAGCGCCTGATTCAGCAATAATTAAACCGCCATCTTCAATTACCGGTGACTTACCAAGTTGATGAATATGCTTTAGTTCGTCAGGTGCTAGGAATGTGTCTTTATTACGCTGATAAGCCACAATTTCGTAGTCAACATCTAGCTCTTCTAAAAGCCAAATTATACGTTTAGAACGGGATTTATTTAAATGGTGTAGTTTAATCATGTCAGTCCTTTTGTGGCTTGTAAGGGCTTTGCCTTACAAGCCGTATAAAATTAAAGTGGGTTATTAATTTTAACCACAGTTTTACCAAAGTTTTTACCGCATATCATATCGTTGAACGCGTCTACTGTATTTTCGATGCCTTCTACCATGTGCTCACGGTATTGAATTTTTCCGTCTTGTAGCCACTTTTGCATGTCTTGTGCAAACTCGTCATAACGGTCGCCGTAATCATCAAAAATGATAAAACCTTGCATTTTAATACGCTTAGTAAGTAATTGACCCATTAGCATACCTAAACGGTCTGGCCCTTCTGGCAAGCTAGTAGCGTTGTATTGCGATACTAAACCACACAGTGGTACGCGCGCTGCGGTATTTAGTAATGGTAGTACGGCGTCGAATACTTTTCCGCCCACATTTTCGTAGTAAACATCAATGCCTTTATCGCAGGCTTTTTCTAGCTGCTCCGCAAAGTCATCAGCTTTGTGATCGATACAGGCATCAAACCCTAGTTTTTCAACGGCGTGTGCACATTTTTCGCTACCACCAGCAACACCCACTACTTTACAGCCTTTAATTTTAGCTATTTGACCAACCGTTGCACCTACTGGGCCTGTTGCTGCTGCAACAACTACGGTTTCGCCTTCTTTAGGCTGGCCAATATCAAGTAAACCCATGTAAGCAGTAAAGCCAGGCATACCCATAATACCTAATGCGTATGAAGGGTTTGCAGGCTCTTTACCTAACTGCATTAAGCCTTCGCCGTCGGTAATGGCGTAGTCTTGCCAACCTGTGTAGGCAAGTACCCATTCACCTTCGCTAAACTTATCGTTTTTAGACTCTTCTACTTGGCACACTGTTGCGCCAACCATTACATCGCCAATATTAACTGGGTCAGCGTACGACTTAGCATCGCTCATACGACCACGCATATACGGGTCTAGCGATAGGTAAATAGTGCGTAGTAAAACTTCACCGTCTTTTAAAGCCGGAAGCTCTACCGTTTTTAATTTAAAGTTTTCATCTGTTGGAGCACCATTAGGGCGTGATTCAAGAGTAAGTTGGCGACTAGTCGTAGACATAAAAGATCTCCTATTAATATAAATAAACTACTTACCGAATGTTTACGCTTTAAAAATCGTGTTCAGCTAAACAATAATGCGCGGCTAAGCAGTATGAATATGTACAATGCGTACCTTAATAAAGGAGTTTTGGGCGGGTGGTTGATAATTCAACCTTTGCGCAGATTTAATTAGAGTAATTAGTCTGCTTTGAGCTTACTAAATATATGATTGTTGTAAAATACCCCGTTTTTATAAATGGCCTGTTTAAGCACAGCCTCTTGCTCAAAGCCGCTCTTAGTAAGTGCTTTCATAGAGCCGGTGTTACCAGCAAACACGGCACCAAAAATTCTGTTTAAGTGTGAGCTTGCAAACGCTTCACTGCATATAAGTTCAATAGCGCGAGTAATAATACCTTGCCCCCAATAAGCTTTATTAAGCCAATAACCAATTTCGCCACTGCGGTTGTATTCAAATTCGCCGGGAGTTATACCAATACAGCCCGCAAATTGCCCATTTACAACAATGGCCTTAATAATGCCGTTTTTTGAGCCTTGGCTTATCCACCAGTTTGCATCGGCTTGCGTATACGGAAACGGAATTTTTGACGATAAATAACGCGTTACCTGTTCATCATTTAAGGTGTTAATAATAAAAGGCGCGTCTTGGGCTTTAAACTCTCTGAGGGTGATCATATTTTTTCATAAATTTTTAGTATGCACACTAACTTAACAATCATTTAAGAGTTAAACAATCAGAACCTAAATTAAACGCTTTACGGCTATTACTTTGTTTTAAAGTCCTCTAATATAAGCAAAATATTACACCTATTTTAGATGCCACTATGCACCCTCACATTAAAGCGCTTTATAACAGCGCCCTAAAACCAAGCCGTTTAATTATTGGTTTAATGAGCGGCACCTCGTTGGACGGGCTTGATGTTGCACTGTGTAAAGTAACGGGCGCAGGCTTAAATACACACATTGAGGTTTTAAATTTTACCACCGTTGACTACAACGACGATTATAAAACTAAAATAAAGCAGGTATTTGCCAAAAGAGAGTGTGATTTAGAGCTTGTAACTTTACTGCACCCGTGGGTAGGTAAACTCCATGGCAATATGGTTAATCAGTGCTTAGCTAAGTGGAATATAAACCCAGCAAGTATTGATGTAATAGCAAGTCACGGGCAAACCATTTACCACTGCCCGCAGTCGCAGCATAACCACAAAAGCTTTACTAATGGCACCTTACAAATTGGCGATAGCGACCAAATAGCCGTTACTACGGGTATTACAACCATTGGTGATTTTAGGCAAAAACACATAGCCGCAGGAGGCGAGGGCGCACCACTTGCTGTGTATGGCGATTATTTGTATTTTTCGAGCGCTGCTGAGAGTCGGATTTTGCTAAATATGGGCGGCATAGCTAACTTAACGTTTTTACCCAAAAATGGTGATGCAAACGGTGTGTTTAGCTCCGACATTGGCCCAGGTAATACCATTATGGATGCCTACATACAGCAACATTTTAAAGATATGCATTATGACGATGGCGCAAAAATAGCAAAAGCAGGCAAGGTAAATACATCATTATTAAATGCATTATGTAATAACGCATTTTTTAAACTTCCAATGCCTAAAACCACAGGGCCTGAGGTATTTAACTTAGCGTATTTAAACGCTGCACAGCAGCTTACAAATACACAGCACTTAAGCCATGAAGATGTAATGGCCACCTTAAATATCTTTACAGCAACCACTATAGCAAATGCATTAAACGAGTGTGCAGAGCGCGAACAAAATTGTGTGGTGTATGCAAGTGGTGGGGGTATTCATAACCCATTACTAATCGCGCAACTTACAACGCTTTGCCCACGTATTAAGGCTTTTAAAAATACTGATGATTTAGGTATAAACCCCGACGCAAAAGAGGCTGTGTTATTTGCTATTTTAGCAAACGAATGCCTAGCCGGAGAGCAGCAACACCTAAGTAACACCGCACAAGGTATTGCGGGAGTTACTATGGGTAAAGTAAGTTTTGCAGACTAATAACTTATAAGTCGCGTAATTTAAGTGCAGCCAGCATTAAAACAGCGATAAAAACGTAGAACCCATACTCGCAAAGTAGCTACGAACGCCCTGTGACTTGGTATGTTCAGTTTTTATTTGCTCAGGAATATAGCCTTGCTCAAATGCTTTAATGTACACATCGAGTTGCTGGCTTTCTTTTAAGGTCGTGTTTTTTCCGTGCAGCATCATTTGCACTACAAAACACTGGCTTTGTGTAATGTTACTTAAAGTAAGATTTACAGTACCAGATTCAAGGTCTGCATTGCTCAGCGTTTTTTCAGTAAAATACTGCGCCCCACGCGCACTGGGCTGCGTTGCACTTAGTGAAATAACATCGCTCTCATTTGCGCCATCAGGCAACACACACTGCAGCGTAATGTTATGCGCAGCATTGGCTTTTAGCGATAGCTTTTCATATTCCATAGCGTGGCTCATCGCCGCAGACATAGAATCATCAAATGATTGCAGTGCAAATGTTAGTTGCACTAAGGGTGTACTCATCTTACTTAATCTTCTTGAGTCTATTCATTTATCGGATAGAGATTATCGCGGATCAAAGTTACAGATTTATGACTAATTGCATTATTTAGTACAATTATTGAGTAGTTTGATCAAAGAGGATCTTTTTGTTTTCGTGTTCAAATAAAACTAACGAAGCACGCTTTTTATTCCCTCCAATTTTTACAGAGTTAATTAACAAACTTAGTATTAGCGATCTCTTACATAATTTGTTAAAACCAACTCAAGAAATTATTAACTCATTACACAAGGACGTTAAATATGGGAAGCTATAGTAAGAGCATATCAAAGCGATTTGAGCATACAAAAATTCAAGCTGGGTTTTGCTTGATTTGCGGTATTTACGGCCGGCTTTCTCAAGACCATGTACCTCCAAAAGGTGCGATAACAATAACTAAGGTTGAGCAGCGTCATATTACAGAGTTGATGGAGGTTGAAGCATCAAGAGTTAAAGGCGTACATTCACCAAATGGTAGTAAGTTCAAAACTATTTGTCATAATTGTAATAATACTCACCTAGGTGGTAACGATGATGAAGTTGCTAGGGTCTGTAAATCTCTAACATTGCAAATAAAGGATTATTTCTTTCATAGTGGCAGCCCATACACACTTATCAATACAAATATTGATGCTAAAAAGTTTTCAAGGGCAATGATTGGTCATGTTCTGGCCGCAACTTCGGTTAAAGAATGTAAAGATGAGCCACAGTATTCGCCTTATTTTCAGCCACTAAAAAATTTTGTTCTTGGTGAAGATAGCGCTATTGATGACACTCACGATATATATTATTGGTATTACCCTTATAATAAACATTTAAGCGCGAAGTGTGTTGGGTTTTATAACAATGGAAATATTTCTACTGTCAGTTTATTAAGCTTTTTTCCAATCGCATTTATGGTAACTAAGAAAAATGAAGGTATATATCCAGCTCATGCACGGAAACTAATGTTAACCGATAGGAAAATATGTCTAGATTTAAACTCAAGGGGTTACGAGTTTGCAGAATTCCCATTTCATGGATTAAAGGGTAACCAGATGATGGCATTAGCCGACTATCAAACAATAGTCAGTTACCCAATTGGGCAGTAATCATCAGTAAGATCTTCATCACTCAATATTGATAGCGAATGAAAGGCAATCTAGACGTTATCTTAAATCTTGGACTTTAAGTAGTTACAAAGTAGTTTTTTTATTACGACAAAAAAGCAGATACCTAATTAGCATCTGCTTTTAAATTGTACAACCACAGTGCTAAGCGCTGTGGTTTTTAATTTTTAACGAAGAATATTTAATTAAGCTTGAGGTTTAATTAAGTACTTCTCGCCGGTAGCTTGTTTAGAATAAGCGGCAATTGACTGTAAATGTAATACCTCAGCTAATGACACTTCGTGCGTGTAATTGCTCGCAAATGTAGTGGTGATTTCATCAGCAACGCGTTTGCGCATTTTCATTACTGTATCTGTGCCTAATTTACCTAAAGCATTAAATAACAAGAACCCGTTTACAGCCCAAGCAAAGCCAAAGTTACGGTTTAATGTAATAGGGCCGCGGTCTAGTGCGCCGTAAATGTACACTTGTTTAAATGTATCAGAGCCATAAATTGTGTGCTCTTTCATATCGCGCGCAGCTGCAACTTCCATACAGTTAAGAATGTCACTTGTTAGTTGGCCGCCACCAATAGGGTCGAACGCTATAGTTGCACCGGTTTCGATTATTGCAGCTGTTAGGTCAGCAAGAAAAGTGTCGCTGCTTGAGTTAACAATATATTTTGCACCCATATCGCGCAGTAATTTTTCTTGTTCTGGTTTGCGAACAATATTAATTAAATCAACGCCATCGGCAATACAAATACGGTTTAGCATTTGGCCAAGGTTAGAAGCCGCTGCGGCGTGAATAATAGCTTTATGGCCTTCAGCGCGCATGGTTTCTACCATTGCTAGTGCGGTAAGTGGGTTAACAAAAGATGATGCACCTTCTTTTGCAGTAGTCCCTTCTTTTAGCTCTAGACAACTTTGTACATTGGCACATATAAATTGACGATACGTACCGCCGCCAATTACTGCAACGGTTTTACCCATTAATGCTTGTGCAGCAGGTGATGACCCCGCAGCTACTACGGTGCCTGCGCCTTCATTACCTACGGGGGTTGCTTTTCCAACACGGGTTTTAAGTGATGGCATAAATTGAGCTGGAACATCGGCAGTAATTACTGGGTCTTCATCAGTACCCGATTGTTTTGCAGTAGACATATCAGCTGCGCTGAATAAAACGCCTAAGTCTGATGGGTTTAATGGTGCAGCTTCAATACGAATAACCACTTCATCGGCATTTGGCTTTGGCATCTCGATGTTTTTTAAGGCAAGTGTTAGTTTATTGTCTTCGCTGATAGTTGAAGTAAGTTGGATATTTTTATCTGTCATAGGTGTCTCCTGCAAAGAATTAAATTTGTTAAGCCAATAACATTATTGTATTGGCGATACTGAGTTAGTAATTGAAATTTAGAATAGATATTTTTATAGCTATGCGTTATTTAGCGTTTGCTGCTTGAATTTGCGCTTTCACTTTTTGCATAAATTCAGCCATATTTGATTGCCGATCGGCCTCTATGCTTTGGGCAATGGCTAATTGGCTCATTGATTCGTTCCACTCTTTCATGCCGGGTACTTGTGCTAGTACATCCCAATCAAGCTGGCTTGAGCCAAATGCGCTAACTATGGTGTTTACGTAATAAACGTAAATGTCTGCCATTGTGAATTGCTCGCCTGCAATCCAAGGTGAAAACTTACACACGCTACTCAAAGCGGTTACGCCACGCGTTAATACTTGGCGTACTTCGGCTTTAGTTGTGTCGGTTACTTCAGCGCCTGAAAATACATAAGGGATGAACCGTCTGCTTGGCAGTTCAAAATAAAGCTCTGCCATTTTCATAATTTGACGTACAACTGCGCGCTCACCTGCATCTGTAGGATATAGCGGGGTTTGTGGGTACGACTCTTCAATAAAGTCGCAAATAACACTCGACTCAGAAATATTAAGGCCATTAGCTGTTGTGATTGCAGGCACTTTGCCTGCAGGGCTGATTGCTAGTAACTCTTCACTACCGCCGTAAACAAGGTGTTCTTTAAATGGCAGTTGTTTGTGTAAAAGTACATGTTTAACTAGGTTGTAATAGTTACTAGCAGCAAAACCGTGCAAAGTAATCATAAGTCAGCTTTCCATTATTAACGTGAAGATACTCATTGCCAAAAAATGCAATTTAAGTCCCTGTCTTTAGGTTGAGTACATTATTACTTGTTTTAATTTGCTTATATATAGGGGAAAATGCGAATCACTTTTGTCTTTAAGACAATAAAGCATTTTATTTAATGGAGAGGCAACTTGGATCAACTAAAAGCCATACGGTATTTTATCAAAGTGGTTGAAACGGGCAGTTTTACCAAAGCCGCCAAAGCTTTTGGTGTGCCGCCTTCGTCGTTGTCGAGGCGAGTTGCTGATTTAGAAAAAAGCCTAGGTGCGACGCTTTTAAAGCGCTCGACCCGCATAGTTAAATTGACCGAAGTTGGGCAAATTTACTATAACGATGTTCAGCAAATATTAAATCAGCTAGAGCAAAGCCACGAAACTGTACGCAGTTATCAAACAACACCAATGGGGCGATTATGCATAAGCTCAATGGTGAGTTTTGGTGACAAAATATTACTGCCTCTGCTTGATGAATTTAGCGCGCTATACCCTGAAATTATATTAGATGTTAGCTTAAGTGATGAGCTGTCGACACTTGGGCGTGACGATGTTGATATTGCTATTCGCGGTGGCTATGCGCCAAATGAGCGCGTGCTAGCAATAAAACTAATGGATAACGGCTTTATTCCTGTTGCGTCACCCTGCTATTTACAAAAATACGGTGTGCCCACTAATGTTATGGAATTAAAGGGCCACAGTGGCCTTTATTTTAAAACGCCAGCGGGGCCAACGCCGTGGTTATGTAAAGTGGATGAGCAATGGCACGACGTTTCTGGGCCTGCGGTCGCTATTTCAAATAACGGATCGTGGCTGGCTAAAAAAGCGTGTAATGGCGAGGGCATTTTAATGTCAACTCGGTGGGCGCTCGACTCATACCTTGAGTCTGGCCAGTTGCAAGAGCTTAAGTTTGAGCATGAATTAGCGATAAGCCAAAATGCGACTATGGCGGTTTATTTGTTGTATCAAAAGCAGCGCTATTTAGTACCAAAGGTAAAGGCGGCGGTCGACTTTTTAGTACAAAGAATAAAAGAAACAAATGAAGAGTAATGAGCGAGCAGAATAGCGCTTAAGACTCAGCTGGGTAGTAGATAAATAGAGTGGTGAATTGGTGAATTGGTGAATTGTCGCATGGCGCTGCGCTTATTCGATTTAGATTTATGCTTATTTAATTTATTAATGGGTTGTTTGTATAAATAATAGGTAAAAAACGTCTCCTTAAGCTAAAGCTTTTAATGCTGCGTCCGATAAATTACTTAATAGGGCTTAGCGATTAAGGATAATCATGGTTAATAATGCACTTGGCAGCCAGTCTAATTTAAGCACTTTACTTGCCCAATCAGTTAATAACGCTAACCAAGCCTCTGTGAGTCCTTCGCTACACACCAGCAGCGACCTTCAAGCTATTAATGATTTACAAACTAACGAGTCAAAAATAACCGATGGGTTATTAAACCAGTTAAATAATGAAACTCTTGATGAAGCACTAGCCAGTAATCAAAAGGTAGAGGACGTTTTAAAGCAGCAACTTACCTCGTTATTTACTATTTCAAGCACGCCCAGCATGCTTAACTATAAACTCTCCGATGAAGAACTCGCCCTGCGCACCGTAATAAGCTCTCAGCATGAGGGGTTATTAAAAAACGAAAATAGCACCCAATTAATTGAGCGATTAAATACGTCGGTTAAAAATATTCGGGGTGCTTATGCTAATACCAGCGATATTTTATCGAGTTTAGGTCAGCTTGGGCATGAGCAAAAAACGTTTTTAGCCTCAAGCCAGCAACGTGTAGAGCGCTCACTTAATCCATACATGGAAAGCCTTAATCGCGCAAAATACGAGGATGACGATAACTACCTGTTTGAGCTCTCGGTAAAAACTAAAGAGGGTGATGTTATAAACATTACCTTTAACTCATCGCAAGGTTATGACGAAGAAACAGGTGAAGCGATAGATGGCTTTGGTATAAGTTACGAAGTTAATGGCAATTTATCTGAGGCTGAACATACGGCTTTAACGCAGGTTATGTCGGGTGTTGGTGAAATGGCCGATGAGTATTTTAAAGTAAGCGAAAACTCATTTAACCCTATTACTCTGTCAAATCAATCAGACATGAGCTTAGACTTTTTAGCAGGCTTTAATAGTCAGCAGCTAGCGGGTTTTAATGTGTCGTTTTCAACAACGCAAAATGATGCGCTTGATTCTGGTGAGAGTACACTTGATTTAAGTTACTCCATTGATGAAGCATCAAACCAGCAAGCACTTGTGTTTAAAGCCGAGAGTGGGAAAAACGACATTGATTTTGCACTCGATATGTCAACCATTGGCGCTAAAGACACGCAGCAAATGCAGCAGTATTTAGCGTCGCTTGATCAAAGCTTAGAAGATAGCCGAGTAAACAGTACCGAGGATAGTAAAGACTCGGCATTTGGGCGCAAAGGCGATGATGCAATGCAGCAAGGTTTCTCGCTGTTTAAAAGTGCTTTTACGAGTATGTCGTCGGCGGCTGAGCGTTATAGCAATTTGGAGTCACTTGCAGATCAGCAATTTAATGACGGGCGCGCCATGGTTGCCGATTTAGTTAATAACATGATTACAAACGATGCCCGTTACCAAGGGCTTAATAATAAGGCGCCAAATACATTAGGAGCGGGTATTTCTAAGCTCGCTGATTTTGATGCCACGTTTTCTTATGTACTGGATAATGGCGACTATCAACCTAAAAGTACCATTGAGCTAAGCCAAGTAACTGAACAAGCCCAATTAGGGGATCTTAGCGGTGTAACGCAAAGTAAAAATGTAAGTAGCCATTTTGATTATCAATACAGTCGCCCTGATTATTACGACAAAGAAGAGAGTTATAACGTAGGTACCGCCGTTAAAAATAAAGAACTTGTGGGGCTTGATCAGTCACACGAGGTTGATGTTGATACAAAAATGTTTGAGTTTAATCCGCAAACTAATCAATACGAGCTGCAAATGGCGATGCAAGAACAAACCATTAGCAAAAGTGACATTCGCTTAATTGACGATATTTGGCTCGAAGAAAACGAAAACAGCTACTCTATGCATAAAAAAGAGCGCGATGAGAATGATGAGAGTGATGACAAGCAAGACGATTTTATAGAAACGAACCGCCACTCGCATACTAAGCTTGTAACCTTAATTGGTGATTTAGATAAGCTAGCTGAGAATAAAGACGTAAGGCGAGAATATTTAACTAACTTATCGCAAGTAAACTTTTTTATGGATAAAAAGTAACGCCTGAGAGCTGTTCACTCCACACTCAATATTGGGTATAGTCGTTTGATACCTAAATTAATACCTAAATTAAGAGCAACCTTATGTTTAAACAATTAATTTTACTGTGCGCTTTAAGTATGCCGCTTGTAAGCTGCGCTGCTACGGCGCCATTTTCGGGCGAGATAAGTACGCAAGCACTGTTAAGCGACTACGACAAATTTAACGAACAATACAAGGCGTATACACCAACAGCACAAGATATAGCCCTAATGCAAAAACTAGAAGGCAAAGAGCTTATTGTATTATTTGGAACGTGGTGCCATGACAGCGAGCGCGAAGTGCCAAAGCTTATTAAGTTGCTAGATGAATCTAAAGTTACACTTGCCAGTATTGACTATGTGGCCGTAGGTTACAACAAGCAAGACGATGCAGGCATTGCACAGGCTCACGACTTACAATACACGCCAACGTTTATTGTTAAACAAAATGGCAAAGAGTTAGTGCGCGTAATTGAAAAGCCAACGGGTACGTTAGCGCAAGATCTAACTCAGGGGTTGTAAGGTCTATTCTTATGCTATGGCAATTCAATTAAAAGGATGTATAAAGGTTGGTTTTCTGTGATTTGTTGCTAATTATAGCCTGTCATTTAACGTCAATTAAGTAAGCGTTTTGTGAGCATCAACCCGCGATTTTATTTATAATTAATATGGATATTTATGAAGTGCAAAAAGTGTAAATCAGGAATTACCTCCCCAATTGTTAAAACGACAAATATTAACGGGACTCCAATCGCGTCATCATCTTGCCCAGTCTGCGGTGAAAATTTAGATGGTTCAAAAAGGTATTGGGTTTTATTAATTATTTTACTTATCGGCATTGGTGTAGCATCAAGGTATTTTTCTTAACTCTAGTTATATTACCTACACATGTGAATGAGCAAGACTTTGGTTTTGATTATTAGTCTTTTATTTTATCCGACTGATTTAGTCTTTTACATAAAAGTTATGTGACTTATGAAATTAATGCGAACTGAAAAAGTTCAATTGTGGTTTATGATAAATGCCAACAAATTGTATGTAGCTGCAGCTGTTTTTGGTGCTATTTTTGTGTTGATTTGGGGGGATGCTTCTCAATGGAAATACGAGGAAGATAAAAATCACTTCAGCACCTTTTTTTCATCCATTGATAGCCGAATTAGTTTTGTAAGGCATGGTTATTCAGGTACCAGTTTAAGAGTCGTTGTGAATTTTGATGCCGAAGGGCTCACTCTTGATGAAATTAAAAATATAACTCCAAAATATAAACATTTGATTCTTGAGCGCATTTGCAATGATTTAGAGAGTTTGAAAGTTTTAGAAGACGGCTACTATTTTGATGTGGATTTAAGGGATACCAGCTCTGAACACATGTTCAAAAATTATTTTAATTTAATAGTAAAGCATGAAAGGTGTATCACGTAACACAAGTGAGTTTTAACTTAGCTAATAGGCATTAGAAAGACTAAAGGGCTCAAATTTTGACTTCAAAGATTAAACTTTATGTAAATTTGCTACTGGTGCCTTACTACTTACAGATTGCGAGCATTATTCACTAAACAGGCTTTTTTCGAATGCTTGCGCAGCATGTGAAGACGGTCTGTCTTTATAATGCAGTTGATAAAGTGGCCGAGAGAGTTGCTCGTTATTTTTTTGGCTCAGGCGTGTTAATTTGCCTAGCTGCACTAAATCCTCAGTAACTACATTTGGCAATAAAGCGACCCCCATACCTTGAGCAACAGCCCTTGCTATGGCTTCATTGCTGCCCAATTGCATACTGCGCTCTGCTATTACACCATGTTGGGCTAATAACTTTACCGACATTTCTAAAGTGCCCGAGCCCGGCTCGCGCAGTAGCCAAAACTGTTTGTTTAACCATGCTTTTAAGTCTTTCGTGGGCTTAAAGTTACTCGGTATAACAACACTCATCAAATCGTTTTGCCAGTGCTTACTTATAATATGCGGCTCGGTAGGTGTGCCCTCAACCAGTGCTAAATCGATAGTGCATTCAAGTAGAGCGTGCTCAATTTGCGCGGTATTAGCAACTTGTACTTCTACTTTTATATGGGGGTATTGTGCGCAAAAATTGGCTAAATAGGGCGGTAGCCAATAGCTGGCAATGGTTGTACTGGTGCCTATAACGAGTGTGCCGCGCTTAAGCCCTGTGCGTGATTTAATATCTTCAATGGCGGCTTTTTCAATGGCAAAAATGCTACGTGCATGATCATACAAGGCTTGGCCACCCTCGCTTAAGGTAAGTTTTTTGCCTTTAGATGCACGCTCTATAAGTTGAATATTTAATTGGTGCTCAAGCTCTTTTAGCGCTTTAGATACAGCGGGTTGGCTTATAAAAAGCGCCTCGGCTGCGCCTGAAAAACTGCCAAGCTTTGCTACCGTATAAAACACCCTAAGTGCATGCAAGTTCATTGTGTCTCTCAAATTACATAACTTTAAGTTATCAAATCATGATTTTAATGTATTGGAGTTATATTTTGCGCTTTCTTAAAATGAAGTCAACAGTTTAACGTTGTTCAATTGAGAGAATATTATGCTTAGCGCTATTAAAAATTTGGGTATTAATACTAAGCAATATGGCGATACGCGCTGGTGGTTAGGTATGCTGCTGGTGGTTGTTTTGGCGGGAGCATCTGTTGCATTAAGTAAGTTACCCGTAATGCAAAGTGCCCAGTTTAGCTCTTTAACGATTGGTATTGTGCTTGGCATTATTGTGGGTAACAGTGTGTTTTCGCGCATTGCTACGCAAACCGATATAGGTGTTGATTACGCTAAAAGTATATTGCTTAAAGCGGGGGTTGTGTTGTTTGGGTTTAGAATTACCTTTGCGCAAGTAGCGGGCGTAGGCTGGGAAGGCTTATTAACCGATGTTGTAATGCTGTTAGGCACATTTATTTTGGCAGTGCAGCTAGGTAAGCGCGTATTTAAGCTTGATGAACAAACAACCATATTAATTGGCGCGGGTAGTTCTATTTGTGGTGCCGCTGCGGTTATGGCAACTGAGCCAGTTATAAAAGCGCAGGCGCATAAAGTATCGGTAGCGGTGGCAACGGTGGTGGTGTTTGGCACGTTAAGCATGTTCGCCTACCCAATTATGTTTGATTACATGGGATTGAGCGAGCACGCTTACGGTATTTTTGTAGGCTCAACTATTCATGAAGTAGCGCAAGTGGTTGCAGCGGGCACAGCTGTAAGCGCCAATGCTGCAGATACCGCCGTTATAGAAAAAATGCTAAGGGTGATGATGCTTGCGCCATTTTTAGTGGGCTTATCGTTTTGGCAAAGTAAAAAGCATGCTAAAACAAACAATAACGTGCATGGCGGCAAGCAAAAAGCGGGTATTACAATCCCTTGGTTTGCTGTGTTATTTATTGTGGCAAGTGGTGTGCATTCACTCTCTATTATTCCTCAAGTGGCTACAAGCGCAGTTGTTTGGTTTGATAATATATTACTCACCATTGCGATGGTGGCTTTAGGTTTACGCACACATGTTGGCGCTATTCGCCAAGCGGGTATAAAACCGCTGTTATTAGCAGGCTGTTTATTTTTGTTTTTAACCTTGGGTGGTTACGCTATTAATATAGGTATTGCTGAGCTGTTTTAAATATAATCTGCTGGAGGTAAATTGGCTTAAATAGGCCAATCTACCTCGTTTAAGTGATCAAGCTGCTCTGTTTTATTATTGTGCCCTTGCCATTTATTGGTATAAGTACCATTTGGATCAAACTGCGCCGTTTGCTTTTGTATATTAAAGTGGCGGCCGCCCCGCGGGTCAACCCCTACACCGGCTATGTACTGCCAGTTGCCCCAGTTAGCCGCTACGTCGTAATCAATCAACTGCTGCTCAAAATAGGCTGCGCCGTATCGCCAATCAAGGTCAAGCTCGTTTACTAAGCAGCTTGCTGCAATTTGCCTTGCTCTATTTGATATATAACCCGTAGCGTTTAGCTCGTTCATAATGGCATTGACTAATGGGTAGGGTGTTGAGCCATTACACCACGTAGCAAATCGGCTTGGCATAAATGTAGTAAGGGGTTTTGTTTGCTTTTGACCTTTAAAGCTAAACAGGCTTTTACCGGCCTTAAGTGCATGCCATTTAAAATATTCTCGCCATAGCAATTCAAATTTAATCCAGTAAGTAGACTCGTTTACCGTGTTGCTTTGCTCGTAATCCTCCACGGCTTTATACACTTGTTTTGCACTTAAACAGCCAAATGCAAGCCAAGTACTAAATTTGGTCGTGTTGTTAAAGCCATCAAGCTCGTTGCGAGTCGTTTTATAAACGCTAGGCATTGCGCCTGCAAAGTACTGCCTTAAATGTGCTTGCGCACTTTTAAACCCGCCATGCATTACACCATTATTTGCTATACGCTCTAAAGGTTTTTTAGCGCACAAGGTTATTGGTTGAGGGAGCAAACCGTTTGGTAAAGTAGAAGGTATAATAGGGTTATTAGTGGCCTCTACCTTTTTACGAAACGGGGTAAAGTGTTTAGGTAATTCGTTTAAATCAAAGGGTAGGTCACTTTGTTTAAAGAGCGTGTCTTGCTGCGACCCTGTAAACTGTACATTGGGACAATGTGCTTTGAGTAAGTTTATTTGGCGTTGCTCGTACAGGCCAAATTGCTCGCTGTATACAACTTTATCTATATTTTTCTCATTAATACGCGCTTTCAAAAGCGATACAGGTTCGCCTTCAAGCACATGCAGGGTTTGCCCGCGCTCAATAAGTGCTTGTTGTAGTTCGTACAAGCATTGCATTAAAAACTGCTGTTTGTGCACGCCATATGGCTTTTGTTGATAGTTATTATTTTTAAACCAGTGCGGGTTTATAACAAATACAATATCAAGCGCGCATTGCTCAGTAGCAAGTTCGCTTAAAATAGGGTTGTCGTCTATTCGTAAATCGTTTTGTAGCCAATATAAAATGCGTTTGCTCATAGGTTTGCTCAGGTTTTTAAACTCTAAAGCTTTACGAAGCAAAAGCGGGTAGGGATTGATTTTCACTTGTATTTAATTAAGAAAGGATGAGCAAGTGTGACTTGCTCATATAGGTTTACTTAGAAGAATGAGTTGCTTGGCGTATATTTTTAGATATATAGGCAATTAAATAAACAAAAATAGTTAGTGGTAAACCAAGTACAAATAAGGCAATTTTATACTTATTTGCAATAGTTGATTTAGGTAATGTTATTGCGAAGCAAACGCTCATGGCTAACCAAAAGAAAGCTAAAAGTGGTGATATGTTTGATTGAGAGTTAGCTAAATCACATGTGCCAAATGAAATACTGGCAATAGATGCGTTACCTATTTCTATACACTCGTTGCTGTTGATAAGGCTTAATGTAATTACTGTTATGGTTAATACTAATAATAGAGGTAATAAGTGTTTCATATTTTCTTCCTTAATTGTTTAATTTTATGGGTTGCTCTACAGCGCCTAAACAAATTAAAACGATTGGCAAAAAATAACGATAACAAAGCCATTAACTAGGGCGTGTTGATCTTTGTGGTATGAAAAACAAACAGCATGAAGATAAGGTATAATTGAATTCGCCAGAAAACTTT